>DAHUXY010000228.1 GCA_027315505.1 Vulcanimicrobiota bacterium
CACGCGCTTCTGGTATATCCGCACCGTCGATCACAAACAAGCCATCGTCACAGGAATGACGCGCGATGGAACGTTCCTGATCGAAGACGGCGCGATCGCCGGGGGCGTCCGCAACATGCGCTTCAACCAAAGCATCGTCGAGGCATTACGTTCGATCGTCTTCGCCAACGACGCAACGCGAACCGGCGGCTATTCGTATTCGCTCGTCACGCCGACCGTGAAGATCGAAAACTTCACCTTCACCAGCGGCACCGAATTCTAAGACGGGCGCCCAAGGTCGCGAGCTGCGGCTTTGCCTAACGGGGGTTCGGGGAACCGTTCGTCGACGCGCATCCTGCGCGTCTCCTACTCGTGCGTTTTTGTGCAACTTCAAAGGAAGTTCGACATCCTGTCTTTTGCACAAAAATCGCACGTTCCCCGAACCCCCGTTAGGCCAAGCCGCAGCACGCGACTGCGGGTGCATCTAGCTTGCGAGTTCGGCGCTTCGCGTCGCTGCAGCCACTGCTGCGCGCAGGAGCGTGCTGCGGAGTTTGCCGTCCTCGAGTTCCATCAATCCGTCGACGGTGCAACCGGCCGGTGTCGTCACGGCCATTTTTAGCGCGGCCGGATGTTCGTCGCTTTCGAGCACCATGCGGGCCGAACCGAGCACCGTCTGCGCGACCAGCTCGCGTGCGACGGCGTGCGAGAAACCGAGTTTGACGCCGGCGTCGGTTAGGGCTTCGATCACGAGGTAGATGTAGGCGGGGCCGCACCCGCTCAGGCCGGTTGCGGCGTCCATCAACGATTCGTCGATGATGAGCGCGCGGCCGAGCGTTGCGAACAGCGAACGCGCGAGTTCCAGCTTCTCCGGCGGAAGCTCCCGGGCGCAGAGCACCGTCATCCCTTCGCCGATGCGACACGGCATGTTCGGCATCGCGCGCGCGATGAGGCGGTGGCCGTTCGCCCACGCATGCAGTTGGTCGAGCCGCACCGATGCGGCCGTCGATACGAGCAGCGTCTCCGGTTTGAGGAACGGCGCTACCTCGCGCAGTACGCCCTCCAATTGGAACGGCTTGACGCACGCGAAGACCACGTCGCTCTGCGTTGCCAACTCGGCGTTGCTTGCGAGCAGGGTCACAGCCGAGTCGCCGAGCGATACTCTACGCCGCGTCGTGGCGGCGATCGACCGGACGGCGTCGTGCTCGCGCAGTCCGGCTGCAATGGCGCGGCCGATCGTTCCGTATCCAAGAATTCCTACGTTCATGCTTCCTCGCGAAATAAAAAATCGCCCCGATATCGGAGCGATCGTCGTGTGGTGTAAGCCTACGTTGACGCGTGCGCTACCGAACCGGCATCCTGCGATGCGGTGACGGCGGGCACGGAACTGGGCCGAAGGCGCGGGTCATCGTGAGCGCCATGCTATCACGCGAGCCACGCGCTCCGCAAGGCTCCGGTTGGCGAATCATGCCGATGCGGGTTCCTCGCGCATCGCTCGAACGAGCAGGCCGCACCCCAGCAACGCGAGCAGGCCGGCGATGACGATGGCGGCAAACGAGGGGGCCGCGACGATCTCCACCGATGGGAATTGCAGCACGGTTCCCTGCAAACGCAAGCCGTCGACGATCACCGGCTGGCCGCTGGCCGCGAGGCGAAAGCCTCCCGGTAGATCCTTGCCGGTCTCATCTTCCAAAGCGAAGAGGACGGCCGGACCGGACATGGATGCGAAGGCGGCGCGCCCGAGCGCGCGCTCGCTCGCGACGTCGGCCGCCGAAAAATATACGACGCGGACGATGCGATGGACCGCGGGGAGCGCGAATGTATCGAACGGTAGATCGGCACCCGGCAAGGTTTGCGTCTTTTTCATCAGCAGCACCGGGGAGAGGAACGCGGTGTTTCCAGCGGGCTGCGTGATGGTGAGGCTGCCGCCGCTCGCCGGCCCGGCATCGATCATGACCACGCTACGCGAGTGGAGGCTCAGGATCGACGCGCCGGCGTACCGCCAACCGCCGATCGGCGTCGCTTGCGAGCCGCGCAGCAACGAGACGTCGCCCTGAATCGTGCCGTCTCGCCGAAGCGACGGAAAGGCCAGCGTTCCGCCGAAATCCGCGGCCGGCACGTGGCTATCGGGGGCGCCGATCACCACGTGGTTTTCGGGCCCGAGCAAGCCGCTTGCAACCGCGGCGAACCCCGCTATGGCAACGCCCGAGGCGACACATACGACGCCCCAGCGACCGAATTTCGAGCGCCCCGCGATGGTCGAGCGGAGCAGCATTCCCAGAATGACGACGAACGCGACGATCAGCGTGTTGTACCAGCCGCTGTGATAGATCGCTTTACCGGGAACGATGATTTCGAGCGCCACCATCGCTGCCGTGACGAATGCGAAAGTCCCGAACGCTCTCATGAGCCCCCCAAGAACGGCGTGACCGCGGCGCGCATTTGATCGATCGTGAGCGCCCCGTCGAAGCCGCGGCGGACGATGCCGTCGCGTCCGATGACCACGGTCGTCGGCAGCCCGAGCGCCGCAAAGACTCGCCCGTATTGCTGCTGATCGTCGATCCAGATGGGAAAGCCGATCTGCAACGCCTTGGCGAAATCGGCCGCGCGCTGCGGCGACTCCCCTTGGTTGACGCCGATCACGACGAGCCCGCGGGAGGCGAACGCCGTTTGCAGGCGCTGTAAATCGGGCATCTCTGCGCGACACGGCGGACACCACGATGCCCAGAGGTTGAGCAGGACCACTTTGCCCCGGTAGGACGCGAGCGAAACGGCGTTCCCTCGATCGTCGTGGAGGGCGAAGACGGGGGCGGCTTGGCCGACCAGCCCGCCTGGGCCGGCCTCTCGCACGGCCCCGGGCCTAAAGAGCGGTAACAGGACGAGCAACGCGACCGCAAGCACCACGGCCGCGGCGATCCAAAGGGTCCGGCGATTCACAAGGCTCCCATCATACGAGACATTTACCAATCTCCCATCCGATCTTCATCGACTTCCCCCTCGAAGGCGACGACTCCGGCGGGCAACACGGCGGCGTACAGCGGGACGCCGCGAAAGCGCAACTGCTCGTTATGCGCCGACTCGCCGCCGTTGAAGACGCGACAAAAGCGTACGAGCACGTCGGGGCTGCAACGCGCGAGTTGGGGCGCGACGTTGTAGGTTTGGACGAATCGGTCGAAGGCGCCCTCAAAGGCCTGCGCGGCAAACTCCGCGCCCAAACGCACTTCGCGGCGTACGTGTTCCAGGTAAGCCTCCCCGACTGGACGAACTCGCCGACGCGTGCCCGCCATGATTCTGGACGGCAAAGCCCTTGCCGCCGAGCTCCGTACGGAACTCCTTGCGCGAACGAATGCGCTACGCGAGTCGGGGATTCATCCTAAACTCGCGATCATCTTCGTGGGCGAGAATGAGTCGAGCGTTGCCTACGTTCGCAATCTGATACGAACCGGGGAACGGGTCGGCGTGGCGGTCGAGATCGATCGGCTCGACGAGCGGGCGAGCGCGGCTCAGATTCGCGCGCGGCTCGAACGGCTACGCGACGACGACAGCGTCCACGGCGTCATGCTTCAGCAGCCGCTCCCGGCCCATCTCTCCATCCGCGAGATCGCCGATGCGATTCCCGCCCACAAAGACGTGGACGGAACGCATCCGACCAATCAAGGCAATCTCGCGTTCGGTAGCGGCACCGACTTCGTGCCGGCCACCCCCGCCGCGGTCATGCTTTTGCTCGAACGCAGCCCGCATTGGCCACTGCGCGGCCGTAACGCGGTCATGATCGGCCGCTCGATCGTAGTCGGCGCTCCGGTCGCAATGTTAATGCTCGCGCAAGATGCGACCGTTACGGTGCTTCATAAGGAATCGCAGAGCTTGCAACCGTACACGCGCATGGCCGACGTCGTCGTTGTGGCGACCGGGGTTCCCGATTTGATTCGCGGCGAGGACATCAAGCCGGGCGCGACCGTCATCGATGTCGGCACGACCGTCGTCGACGGCGTGCTGCGGGGCGACGTAGAGTTCGCGAGCGCCGCGGCGGTCGCGGGAGCGATCACGCCGGTGCCGGGCGGCGTCGGGCCGGTCACCAACGTCGCCCTATTGCGCAACGTCGTCGCCTCGGCCGAAGCCCTCCGGCCGGGCGGTAGCGGCAAAGCCTAGTTCAGCGAGAAGAACTTCCCGAAGAAGCGTTCCTGATCGACACGGTAACTGAGGTCTTCTCCATCGTCCTGGCGCGCCTGTAATTCGGTGCGGCGTCGCTCGAGCAGACGCGTCAACTGCGGCAAGAGGCGTTCCAGAAAGCCGAGTTCCGCGCGCAGGCGTGCCTTCGTGTCGTCGAGCTCTAAGAGCCGTTGCTTGACGGTTTCCGCCACTTGGAGGGCATCGCCGATGAGGAACGAGGTACCGGCCGCGTCGCCGGGGAGCTCGACGTTCGTCTCCTGGCCGGAAAACTCGACGAGCATCTCGACGTACTCCAAGAACAGCGAGCGCACGCGTCCTCGCAGGTCGTCGCTCTCGTCGTCCTCCTCGAGGTCTTCATCCAAGAGCTCGGCCTCGACGGTTAAGAACGGCTCGCGACTGACGATCGAACGAATGCGAAAACGTTCGCGACCGATCGTCGAGATGAAAAATCGCCCGAAAGGAAGCGGCTGAACGTCCACGATTTCCGCGATCGATCCGATGTCGTGCGGCTCGACGGCGGCGTCGCCCGCCTCAGCCCCGCCCGCGATCAGGGCGACCCCGAATCCCTCGCCCGTTTCCAAGCACTCGTTGATCATCTGCTTGTAGCGCGGCTCGAAGACGTGGAGGTTGAGCACCGCGCCGGGAAAGAGCACGGAATTGAGGGGAAACAGGCGCAATCTGCGAGCCATCGGATGCCCTTGCTTCGGGGAGGTCGGGGCTGGTTCCCCGCCAACTCCGCAGAGACCATGGAAGAGACGCGACACTATTTGGAGGCGGTGCACCCCAATCCGCACCCGCTTCTGCTCGAGCTGGAGCAGCACGGACGCAAGGACGGCATACCGATCGTCGCGCGCGACACCGGGCGCCTGCTCTCCACGCTGGTCCACGCCATGCAAGCCAACCGTATCCTCGAGATCGGCACCGCCTATGGGTATTCGACGCTATGGATGGCCCTTGCGCAACCGCCGGCGGGCAAAATTTGGACGGTCGACCCCGACTACGACCGTACCGAAGTTGCGATGACGTATTTCAAGCGCGCGGGTGAAGACGACTACATCGAAATCATCAACACCCCCGCGCTGCAGTTGCTGGAGAATTTTCCGCAGCGTAATCTCGACATCGTCTTCATCGACGCCAACAAGACGGAGTACGCAAGCTATCTCGACCTCGCCATTCCCATGCTCAAACTATCCGGCGTGGTCGTCATCGACAACTGCCTCCTCGATGGGCGCGTCGCGGAGCCGCCGGGTAAAGACGACAGCGACGACGTGCGCGCGATGCGTGCCTCCAACGAATACTTTCTACGCCACCCGGACCTCGACGCGACGATACTCCCGTTGGGTGACGGCACGGGCATCGGCGCGCGCGTCAAGTGAACGCGTCCGATTTTCGCACCGCGATGCGGCACTATCCCACCGGCGTCACCGTTGCGACGAGCTTGAAGGATGGAGAACCGCGCGGCATCACGCTCAACGCATTCGCCAGCGTCTCCGCCGAACCGCCGATGCTTTTGATCTGCGTCAATCGCGAGGCTCGCACCTATCTCTACATTTCGACCTCGCGCATCTTCTGCGTCAACGTCCTAGCGAGCTCCCAGCGCGATCTCGCCGAGCGTTTCTCCGGTAAGATTCGCGAGCGTCAATTCGACGACATCGCCTTCGACACCGACGCCACCGGGGCGCCGGTGCTGCGTGACGCGATCGCGCATTTCGACTGCGAGGTCGCACAGGAGCATCACGTGGAATCGCACTCCATTTTCATCGGCCGCGTCCTCTCGTGCGCTTCTCGCCCGGGTTCGCCGTTGGGCTATTTTAACGGCGGTTTTCACGATTTCGGAATCACGCTCGCGTGACGATCGAAACGTTCGCGGTCGGCCGGCTGGCGTGCAATTGCACCATCATCGGTGACGATGCCGGCAAGACCGCCATCGTCGTCGACGGCGGGGACGGGGTCGACGAAGTCATGGAGCGATTGGATGCGCGCGGATTGCGCGCGACGCTGCTGATTCACACGCACGCGCACTTCGATCACATCGGCGACGTCGGGCGCTTGCGCGACCGCACGGACGCAAAAGCACTCCTCCATCCCGGAGATCTTCCGCTCTATCGCGCGCTGCCGCTACAGGCTAAGTGGGCCGGGATGGACCGGGCGCCGCGCGTCGTCGATCTCGACGGCGACCTTCTCGACGGAGATCGAATCCAGCTGGGCGCCGCCCGGATCGACGTGCATCACACGCCCGGGCATACGCCGGGAAGCCTCTGTTTCGCCGTGCGCGACGCCGAAGGCGCGGCGGTGCTCTTAACCGGCGATACGCTGTTCGCGGGATCGATCGGGCGTTGGGATTTGGGTGGAACGTCGATGGAAGACATCGTGGCGTCGATTCATGCCAAACTGATGGACTATCCCGACGCGACGGCGGTCATTCCGGGCCATGGCAACTTTACGACCATCGGGACGGAACGGAACTCTAATCCCTATTTGAAATAGCCCCGTGACTGCCGGACACCGTCTGTACGGTATGCTTACGGATAGGAATAACACTGATCTACTATAGACGTTAGGCGTCTGACGGAGGCAGAGGATGACCCGGGTTCGCGTTCAGGGCTTCACCATCTCGCTCGACGGATACGGAGCAGGTCCGAATCAAGACATCAACAATCCGCTCGGCGTGGGCGGGACGGAACTGCACCAGTGGTTAGTCCAAACACGCACGTTCCAGCGATCCTTGTTCGGCAAGGACGACGGTACGACCGGGATTGACGATGATTTCGCCGCCCGTGGGTTCCGGAATGTTGGAGCTTGGATTCTTGGAAGGAACATGTTCGCACCCAATCGTGGGGACTGGCCGGACGCAACCTGGAAAGGCTGGTGGGGAGAGAATCCACCGTATCACGCTCCCGTCTTCATTTTGACCCATTATGCTCGTCCGCCCATCGAGATGGAAGGCGGAACGACGTTCCACTTTATATCGGGAGGCATTGGCGAGGCGCTCGATCGTGCACGCGAGGCCGCTGCCGGCATGGACGTACGGATCGGCGGTGGACCCGACACAATCCGGCAGTATCTCCGCGAGGGTCTCATTGATGAACTGCACATTGCGATAGCGCCGGTCCTGCTGGGCCGGGGAGAGCCGCTGTTCGAAGGGATTGACATGCGGGCTCTGAGATACGCATGCGTGGAATTCGTAGCGTCGGAGAAGGCCACGCATGTCGTCCTGCGGCGACAAGGGCACGCGGACGCCTAACCCCTCGCTGAAGGCCGGCGTCCCCTGTTGGGTTAGAATGTAGCGCGAAACAACGCGCTCAACGCAGGCGGATCAAAACCTTACCATCGGAGGATTCGGGCGCCGCATCCTTCACGGCCGCAGCGACCGGTCGAACCGGGGCTTCCATCGCCGCGTAGTCCGGAACCGTTCCCGCCGCGACCTTGGATCGATAATCCGCGATCGCGACGTGCAGCGCTTCCAGCGCGCGCTGCGGATAGTCTTTCTTTTTCTCCGGATATCCCTGGAGTTCGCTATCGATATCATGCTCGGAAATCGCGCTGGCTTCGTCGATGGTCTTGCCGCGCGCGAGATGCACGACGAGGCTGCAGGTCGCCGTGCCGAAGCCGCAACCGGTCGTAAAATAGGAAATGTCCTCAATGACGGCGCCGGGACCAACCTTCAAGAAAAAGTTGTACATATCGCCGCACGAGTCGCTGAAATACTCACCGCTTGCGGTCGGATGGTCCATCGTCTGGAATCCGGGCCGGTCTTCGACCAATTGCTGAAATTTCTGAAAATCCACGGATCCTGGTCTCCTTAGCGAGTTGTCTCTAGCGCCTGCGGCTGTAGCTCAAACCGGCATGCCTTGCCGCCGGTTGCAATCGATTCGGTCTGCGTATGCGCTCCGCCCAACGTCTCATCCATCACGTGATGGATCACCTGACACATCTCGGGATGCTCTTTTGCGACGTCCGAATAGGGACAGTTGTGCTCCACCAATTCGAACCCGCCGTCGATCAAGCTGTACTCGGCGACGACGCCGTTGGAGCGGAGCACGTCGGTGAGTTGCTCGACCTTTCCCTGCGTGCTGCCGGCGGTGACCCGGCGCTTGGCCTTGTCGACCGCACGACGAGCGATCCCGTCGAAGATCTGCTCGAGACCCGAATGCCCGTACCGGTCCTTGACCTCGCGGAGCACGGCGGAAAGCATCTTGTCGTATTGTTGGGGGAAGAGCCGGTCGGCGTTGGGCGTGAGCGAGAACTCCAGGGTCGGCTTGGTCGGCCCCCGGCGGACGGACTTCTCCACCACGAGCTCGTCACGCTCGAGCACGACGAGTTGCTGGCGAACGGCGTTGGGCGAGAGCCCGAATACCGCAGCCAACTCGGCTGCCGAAGCACTGCCCCGGCGGCGAAGCTCCGCGACGATCTTGCCGCGCGTGGACTTGAAAAAGCGATCGACCTGCATCTCTGGTACCTGTATGCTAGCATGGGCGCCGGAGATAGTAAAGTTTATCCTTGACTTTCTGCGGGCCCGTCGGATACGATACCCAGGCGGGATACCCAGCCGTTTCATCACTATCAAAGGGAGCCACAGCGTGTCCGACCAGGGCCTTCGCATCACCGATCTGCATTGCAGCGTAGAGGGCAACGAGATCCTCAAAGGGATCGACCTCGTCGTAGAGCCGGGGAGCGTCCACGCCCTGATGGGGCCGAACGGCAGCGGCAAATCGACGCTTGCCTTCTCGCTCACCGGGCATCCGCACTACACGATCACCGGCGGCACCGCGACGCTCGACGGCACCGACTTGCTGGGCCTGGCCCCCGATAAGCGGGCGAAGGCCGGGCTCTTCCTCTCCTTTCAGTACCCCGCCGCGATCCCGGGCGTGAAGGTGGCGAACTTCCTGTTCGCCGCGCGCCAGACGGTGAAGCCCGGCGAATTGACGCCCGGCAAGTTTCGCGCGCTCTTGCTCGAAAAAATGGACGTTCTGGGAATGGACCCGTCGTTTTTGGGACGCTATCTCAACGACGGCTTCTCGGGCGGCGAAAAGAAGCGTCTCGAAATGTTGCAGATGGCCGTTTTGGGCCCCAAATACGCCGTTCTGGACGAGACCGATTCCGGGCTCGACGTCGACGCGCTCAAGTACGTCGGCGACTCGGTGAAATCGCTTCGGGAGAGCGAGGAGGGGAAAAAGACCGGCTTCCTCATCATCACCCACTATCCGCGCATCCTGCAGCACATCACGGCGGACGTGGTCCATGTGATGATGGACGGCCGCATCGTCAAGACCGGCGGCCCGGATCTCGCCCAGCGGATCGAGCGCGAAGGTTACGATACGATTCGTGAGGAGACCGCCGCTCGTGCCTAGCGCGACCCTTACCGATCGCGAGCGACATCTGGAGCGCTTCCACGCAACCCGATCGGGCCGCGAGAAGCCTGGACGCTATTGGAAGATCGATCTCGACGCCGTCGAGATCCCGAACGGCGCCAAGGCGGGCGGCGGCGACGTATCGATCGACGCGCCCTCGAGTGTCGTCGCGGTCGATATGCAGACCGCACTGCGCGACCACGCGGCGGCGTTGGCGCGGGTCGCGGGCATCGCGATAGAACCGCAGCATAAGTTCGCGCACCTCACCGC
>DAHUXY010000212.1 GCA_027315505.1 Vulcanimicrobiota bacterium
CCGCGAGGGAAACCATTGGTAAACGCATGATGGGTGTTCTCCGACGTGACGGAGCGGTAGGGTAGTATTGTGATACCGCGTTCGGCATTTTGTGCGAACGTTTTTCGCATGCGCATTCTCACGGCGTTCTCGAAGCGAGGCGAGCCTTCTTCATATCCGCACGTTTTTGTTCGGATTCTTCGCGCAGATGTGGGCGATCGATACGGTGGCGCCGGGCGCCGGGTTGTTCCACTAGCGTGCTGCTGACTCCAGCGGGATAGCGGGAAGTTGCCGTGTGCCCGTGCCGGCGAGGCCCCGGTTGATTGCGGGAATTGAGGCTGCATAAGCGTTGTAGGCATTCAACGCGGTGCGGTACTCGGCGTCGATGCGAGCGTAGAACTGCGCGGCGGCAGGCGTGACGATGCCCTGTAACGGGAAGGTCTCGAGTGTCGTCAGCGCGTTGTCCAGATTTTCGCGCAACGCGCCCGGTCGAGAGACGGAATCTTCGGAGTTCGTATAGTTCGCCGTCAGCTGTGCGGCCACGGCTGCACGATCGCGGCGCGCGCGCTCGAGCGCGGCGGTGGCCGTCCCGGCTGGGGACGCGGGCTCATGCGCTAGCGTCTTCTGCACCTCGTCGAGGTGATTGAGCATCGTGTCGACGCTCGAATAGATCCGCGTCAGCTTTGCGAATGCGTCGAAACTCTGCTGCATCTGCGCCTGCGTCTCGGTGGATTTCGGATCCGGCTTTACCGAGAAGCCTCGCGTGTAGGTTGTGCCGTGGAGCGATATGCGTACCGCATACCGGCCGGGCACCACCATCGGCCCATCGTCGGGGCCGGCGAATGCGCGGTTCGCCGCGCCGTTCCACTTTACGGGCGGTGCTGTGGTGAAGTTCCACACCACGCGGTTCGTACCGGCGACGTTCGTTCCGGTGAGGGTGCGGACGACGTGTCCGGAAGCATCCAGAATCGTCACCTGCGGCGCCGCTGCCTGGGGTGAGGCTTGATAGTACGTGATCGGCACGCCGTACGGGGGATTGGCCGCGGCGTAATTCGTGTAGGTGCCTTCCGTGTTGTTCGTAAGATTATATTCGAACGACGTGCGCGGTTGGAAGAGCCACGTACCGGACGCGACCGCTTTGGGTAAATCCTGTAACGGGCGAATGTCGTCCATCACCCAAATCGAACGGCCGTGCGTTGCGAGTACGAGATCGTCGAACTGCGGTTGAATGCGGATGTCTTGAACCGAAACGGCGGGCATGTTGTTGCGCAGGCTCTGCCAGCGCTCGCCGCGATCGTAGGAGACCCACACGCCTTCTTCGGTTCCCAAGTACACGAGGTTGGGGTTGCGGTTATCGGGACGAATCGATCGCGTCCACAGGTCCTTCGGCAGACCGTTGACGATCGAACGCCAATGCGCGCCGTAATCGCGCGTTACCCAGACGTGTGGGGCGCTATTGCCCATCAAGTGCGTGTCTTCCACGGCGTATGACGTGCCGCGTTCGAGCGTCGAGGGCGCGACCATTTCGAAACGTCCGTAGCGAACCGCATCCGGTGGCGTCACGTTCGTCCAGTGGGCGCCGCCGTCGCGCGTCATCTGCACGAGGCCGTCGTCGGTACCAACCCAAATCTCGCCTCGCGAGAGCGGCGAGCCCTCGATATCCAGAATCGTGTCGGTGTACTCGGCGCCGGTGACGTCATGCGTGATCGGGCCGCCGGCCGGTGCCTGATGCGCCTTGTCGTTGAGCGTGAGATCGGGGCTAATCGGCCGCCACGTATGTCCGCCGTCGGTCGTTTGGAAGACGACGTTGGCGCCGGACCACACGATGTGCGAATTCCACGGCGCAAAGCCGATCGGCGAATCCCAATTAAAGCGGTACGGGCTCGATGCGATGTTGTAGCTCTCCTGAACGGTCGTCCAATACGGTTGCACGAACGTGTACTCGCGCGAGCTCCGCTTGTATGTGAAGAGCCCCCCGTCTTGCCCGTCCGACCAGATGAGATTCGCGTTATGCGGATCGGGAATGGCCCATTGCCCGTCGTCGTCATAGACGATCGCGTACCAGTCCGCGTTGGTATTGCCGGCCATGTCGAGCGAGTTCGACGGCCCGCAATACGAGTTATTGTCCTGCAATCCGCCGCAGATGGTATAGGGGTTGTCGTTGCCCAGCCCGACGTGATAGAACTGCCCGATCGGCAAGTTTGCCCAGAACGCCCAGGTATCGCCGCCGTTGACCGTTAGCGCATACCCGCCGTCTTCGCCGACGATGACGCGCTTGGGATCGCTCGGTGCGATCCAGATTGCATGAAAATCGCCGTGGACGTTGCGCGCGATCGCTTTGAACGTCTTGCCGCCGTCGGTACTCTGCGCGAGTTCCGTCGAGGCGGTGAAGACGTGGTCGGGGTTACGCGGATCGACCGCGATGTGCGAGAAGTAAAAGGGTCGTTGATCGACGAGCGTGTTCGAACTTACCAGCGTCCACGTCTCGCCGTTATCGTCCGACCGCCATAAAATGCCTTGCTTCGATTCGATCAGCGCGTAGACGCGATTCGGATCGCTGGGAGCGACGGCGAGCCCGATCCTGCCGGTAATGCCGGTGGGTAGCCCATGGCCGGTAAGGCGGCTCCACGTGCGGCCGCCGTCGGCCGAACGGTACAAGCCGTCTTTTCTTCCGCCACTGCGAAACGTCCAAGGCCGGCGTTGAAACTCCCACACGCCCGCGTAGATGACATTCGGAGTGCCGGGGTTCATCGCGAGATCCGAGACGCCGCTGCGCGGGCCGGCATCGAGCGTCTTGCTCCAGCTCTTTCCTCCGTCAAACGTGACGTACACGCCGCGGTTCGGCGAGTCGGCGAAGACGTTGCCGAGAGCGCCCACGATGACGTGCTGCGGATCGGTCGGATCGATCAGGATGCGCGAGATATATTTCGTTTTACGCAGGCCGACGTTCGCCCACGTCTTGCCGCCGTCGGTCGACTTGTAGACGCCGTCGCCGTAGCTCACGTCGTTACGTGGATTCGATTCGCCCGTACCGACCCAGATCGTCTTGTCGTTCGTCGGGTCGATTGCGACGGCACCGATCGATCCGACGCCCTCCTTATCGAAGACGGCCTGCCAACTGGCACCCCCGTCGGTACTCTTCCAAACACCGCCTCCGGCCGCACCGAGAACATAGAGACGTGCATCGTGGTCCGACCCCGCAACGGCCGTCACGCGGCCGCCGGCCACCGCCGGGCCGGCCTCCCGCCAGTGCAGATTGCCGGTGGGAAGAACTGCGGCAGCGGAGACGAGCGGTGCAAAGAGCAGCGCAACGAGAGCGATGAACGAGCGAATCATCATTCATGCTTAAAAATCCGGTCTGCATTAGCCTTTTCCCAGGAGTGAGATCGGTCGCTATGCCGGACCGCAGGCACGTTCGTGCGTCCATCGCGCATCTTCGAGCTCGCGCATGAAAGCGGCGACGTGCGCCGTCCATAGCCCCGGGTGTGACGTCGTTGAGTGGCCGACCGTTTCTTTCGATCCGCCTTGCATGACGAAGCGGCCGCGCGCAACCAGCGGCATACAGCGTTCGAGCACATTGAGCGATGCCGGATTGAGTTCGTCGTCGGAAAAAGCCAGGGCGAAGACGTTGGCTTTTATCGAAGCCAGCTCGGGTTCCGGGTCGTAGTCGGCGGAGGCCTCAAGGGCATACAGTACGTCGTTCGCGTCGATCGACGCGGCCTGCGCGCGCGCGGCTCCGAGGAATTGCTCGGCGGCATCGATATCGGGAATGATGGATTGCAGGTGCGGCACGCTGTCGGTCATCATGCGAAGGATCGCGTAGGCCCGAAGCCAGCCTTCTGGCGGCTCATCGTAGTGCCCATCATTCCAAGCGGGGTCGGAGCGGATGGCATCGATAATCATCCGCCGCCAAAGCAGATTGCGGCCTGAAATTTTCGTCGGCAGGGAGACGATGGGCATGATCCCGTCCATCGCGTCGGGGAAAGCCTGGGCCCACCGCCACGCATGCATCCCGCCCATCGACATTCCAACCACGGCGCGCAGGCGCTCGACTCCCAACACCTCGGTTACGAGCCGATGCTGAAGGTCCACCATGTCGCCGTAGCCGTAGTTGGGAAACGCGGTCTTCATCCCGTCGCTCGGCTTACTCGAGCGGCCGTGGCCGACGTTGTCGGGGAAGATCAGAAAAAAACGGCGCGCGTCCAGAGGCATGCCGGGAGCGAACAGCGCGTCTACGTACTCGGTCGTGAGCAGCACCCGCGCGTCCGCTCGTGTCCAGTGCAGAAGAAGGATCGCGTTGTCGATCCGCCCCGCCGCATCGCGATGCGCTTCTCCGAGCGTCGCGTAGTGCATCCGGAGCCGCGCGAGACGCTGGCCGTTTCGAAAGCGGTAGTCGTCAAACCACACGTCGGCGTGGGTCGCCGGTGTCTCTCGGTCGCTCACGATGTCACCCATGGCCCGGCTCCGCGATGTTTTCCAAAATAATACCATTCTCGGTCGAACGGGGCCGCCGCGCAGGGGGGCGGGCTAAGGAAGGCAGCGAAGCGCCGTCTTGGTTCAAAGGAATAACCTGGCGCACTTTATTAATAGCGGGCGGTCGAAAGGATTGGTTGGAGATGGGCAACGGATTTGAGCGGAAGATTTTTCTCGCCGGCGCGGGAGCTTCGATCGTGCTGGCCGCGTGCGGAAAGAGCGGCGGCTCCAGCATCACGCCGTCAACGGCGAGCCCTTCCGGAAGCCCGTTGACGAGCCCATCCCCGACGCCGACCGGTGCTGCTCCAACCGCGCCGCCCGGCCCCGCGGCAACGGGGACTCTGGTTGTCGATTTCACGCAATCGGATATTCCGGCCGGGACGCAGGCCTACATCTACATCATCGGCGGGGTCTTGCCGAACGGCAACTCACCGATCGTGCCCTACCACCTGGACGCAGCCGGCGTACCGCACATGATGGCGTTGGCCGATAACACGATTCCGGCCGGGGTATACACGCCCGGCGGCTCTCCCGGCAACGCGCTATCGAGCTTCTACCCCGATGCATGGGCGTACTACGGTATCCCGGTTACGGTCGGGCAGACCGCCTCGATTCCGCTGAATAAAATCACCCCCGCCACCGTCTCCGGATTGGGTACGGGCAAGGCGGCGTTTAGCGGCCGCGTCTACATCTCGATCGGCGCCGCGGTCCTGCCGTTCACGGTACAAACCGGCGCCGGCGGCGTTCTCACGTACGCCGCACCCAGCCCCGTCCCCGGCGCGGTGGGTTCGGCCACCCTGTTCGACTTCATGGAGTTCTCGGTCGACAGCACGCTGGCGTTCGACGGCAACACCTCGCAGGTCGATCAGTTCGGGTTCCCGTTCCAAATGGCGTCCGGCACGCAGACGCAAGGCGGATTCAACACGTCGCGGACGGCGATCCTTAACGACGTGATGATGCTGCCGGCTCCGTTTGGCGGGTCGACGCTCGTCACCGCGATTCCGGCAGGCGCGTCGTCGCTGTATCCCGCGAACGTCAATTACTTGCGCGCCTTCTCGCCGAGCGACTACGCCTCCAACGTCCCCAGCGGAAGCAGGGCGACCGACGCAATTTTTAACTACTGGAATACGGCCGTCTCGCAATGGTTTACAACGTGGGCGGCCACGCCGCTTACCGTGACCGACGCGAATTCGGGAACCTTCACCGGTACCGTCACCGGCGGCACCCTCACGTTTACCGGGCCCGAGACCTTCAGCATTCCGGCGGCCGGCGGCGCGATCCCGAGCTTGGATATTTGGCAGTGCGCGAACAGCCTCGACAGCGGCGATACCGCGCAAAAAAACGTCGAAAAGGTGATCGCCGCCGCGTTTAACCGCGGCGTGGTCTCCAACTCCATGAGCGACGTGAGCTGCGCGCCGCCGTTCTACTCGGCGGTTCCCGGGCAGTCGCAGCCGTACAATCCATGGGCCGAGCTCTTCCACAAAGTCAGCGGCAACGGGTTGGCGTACGGCTTCGCCTACGACGACGTGTGCGCCCAAAGCACGACGATGCAGTTCTCGCTAGTGAGTGCCGGCATCACGATGACGCTCGGGAAGTTCTTCTCCTAGGGTACGCTCGTTTTTTGGCGGGCTTCGCCGTTTCTTCCGCGTTCTTGCTTGGGGCTCGTGATAGCGTAGAGGCCTGATGCGTAACCCGATCGGCACTACGCTCGCCGTCACCGCAACCGTCCTGGGCGTCCTCGCTTGCGCGTGGCTAGCCGTGAAGGCCGCTCCGGCCGTTCTGGTGCTCCTCGTCTCCGCAATCGTGGCCAGCGCGGTCGGGCCGCTCGGCGACCGGGTCGCGAGGATCCCGCTCGGGCGTGCCGGAGGGCGAACGCTCCCCCGCGGCATCGCGCTCTTCGTCGCATACGTCCTCGTGCTCGGGGTCATCGGTTCGGCGATTGCTTATTACGTCTACGTGATCGGTGAGGAAGCGCAACGCCTCGTCGTCGATATTCCGACGCTGGTGAACCGGGTGACCGTCTCGCTCGCGCGGTTGCACGAGCAATATCCGTGGCTTCCCTCGCCGGAGAGCATTATCGGCCAGGCATCGAGCGACGAGAGCCTCGCGCGGATCTATGCCGCGCGCATCTATTCGGCGACGGTCGGTGCAGTGGGCATCGTGTGGTCGGCGATCACGGTTCTGATCCTTTCGTTTTACATGGCGCTCGAATCCGAACAACTGCGCGACATGTTCCTCGATCTCGTTCCCGGACGCCATCGGGCGACGATCTCGCGCGGGCTCCGGCTCATCGGCGTGCAGTTCGGCCGATACGTGCGCGGGCAACTCCTTATCGCCGCGATCATGGCGGTCGCCGCAACCATAGGCGCAGCGGCGATCGGGCTCCGCTTTCCTTTCTTGATCGGCGCTGCGGTCGGATTGGGAGACGTTATCCCGCTCGTCGGCACCGTGGTCGGCGCGATTCCCGCGGCGCTGATCGCGCTCGCGCAGGCGCGGTGGCAACTCGTTGCGATCCTGATCTTTTTCTTCATCATCCAGCAACTGGAACACGACATTCTGGTCCCGCGGATCATGAGCCGGGCCGTGCGCATCTCGCCCGTGGTGACGCTCGCCGCGCTCTTGGTCGGCGGAGCCTCCTTCGGCGTCGCCGGAGCCCTCATCGCTATCCCGCTGGCGGCGGCGCTTCAGGTCGCGATTCCCACGTTGCTCGGGGTGCTGCGGGAGGATGCGCGCGACGAGACCGAGGCCTGAGCGCCCGGCCATGGTACAGTAAAAACACACACGGTAAGATAAGGGGCAGGCGCGCACGGTGAAGTGGAAATTTGAGCCCGGGCATAGCGCGGCGGAGTTTCGCGCTCGGCACATGATGGTTACTTGGGTGAGAGGATCGTTCAAAAACATCGAGGGCGAGCTCGAGTTCGATCCCGGCCACCCCGAAACGCTCGCGGTTGAGACGACGATCGACGCGCGAACGTGCTGGAGCGGCGAACCCGCGCGCGACGAACACTTGCGCAGTGCCGATTTTTTGCATTGCGAACAGTATCCCGCCATTCGCTTTGCGAGTACGGGCGCGGTGCAGATCGGCCCGGTCGACTACGAAGTTCTCGGCAATCTCACCATTCGCGCGGTGACGCTGCCCGTCGTGCTGGAGGTGCGGCATTTAGGCATCTGGCAGACGCCCTGGTGGGAAGACGGCGTCGACAAGGGGCCCAAAGAGCGCGCCGGATTTACCGCCAAAACGAGTATCGATCGGTACGATTTCGGAGTGGATTGGAATAGCGAATTGCCCGGCGGCGGCATCGTGGTGAGCCGTCGCATCGACATCGTCCTCGATGTCGAGGGCATTCGCGTTTGAAGGCGCTTCTCGCGGTCGCCTTGCTCGCCTGCGCGCACCCCGCTTCACCGGTAACCGCACAATCGCGTGCGTTCGTCGCCGAACAGCTGCAGGGCGTTCCCGCGCCCGACCGTTTGGGCGCGCACCTGCCGCCCGGCATACAAGCGGCGGCGGTCGCCGCTGTGCTCCTCCCGGTGGGCGCGCACGAGCCCGCAACCTTTGTCGGGGTGAAACCCTGGAGGGGCCATCCGCATCGCTACGTGGCGATCGTCTGCGCGGGCGGCGCGGGCCCGCTCTCTCCCGGTCAGCCGCAGTGCGCGCGTGCCGGCGATGCAAATGCGCCGTTGCGCGTCTATCTCGGCGTCATCGCCTTGCGAAATGGCGTACCGGTGCCGATCGCTCGCGGCGGCCCCTTCGATGCCGCGACGCGCTGGAGCGATTCGGGGCTTCCGCGAGAACCGATGGCGGCCGAAGACGATGCGGGCAAGCCCACCGGCCGGCCGGTTCGTCCCGATAGCATCGTCGGCTTCGATCTCACCCCGCGCCGGATTGCAACGGGCACCTTCACGTTCGGCGTGGTGACCGGCTGGATGGAGAGTTACTCCGGCGGCGGCGCGTATTTTACCGGGTTGAACCTGTTTGCGATCGACGGCCGGCGCGTGCGACAGATCTTCGCCGCCCCGATCTCGGCGTTCAGCGACGTTGCCGGCGACTGGCACAGCGATCGAACGCGCGATCATACGATCACCGACGCGGCGAACACCCTGGTCCTTTCCGCTCATCGGCGTAGCGGTTACAACGATCTCATCGTCGAGAGCGCAAGCGGATGCTGGAAGCGCGTCTATCGCTGGTCGGCATCGGCGCGCGCATACCGCACGCGGGGCGACACCGCTCCGGGCGGACTCTCGCGTTAGCGGGCGGAGGCCGCGCTCGCGCCGCGAAACTAGGCGTCCGCACCGTTTGTCGTGATAAGGACCCCGTGACGCTTGAGACCGCGCTGAAGCAATACTTCGGCTTCGATTCCTTTCGCCCGCTGCAACGCGAGATCGCGCAGGCGGTGCTCGACGGCGAGGATGCGCTCGCATTGCTGCCCACCGGGGGCGGAAAATCGCTGTGCTATCAGTTGCCGGCGATGCTTTCGCCGGGGCTCACGCTGGTGGTCTCGCCGTTGATCGCGTTGATGAAGGACCAGGTCGACGCGCTGACAGCCAACGGCATCGCCGCGACGTTTCTCAACAGTTCGATCGACGGCGATGCCGCCGCAGCGCGGCTCGCGGCGCTCGATCGCGGTGAGTATCATCTCCTGTACGTGGCGCCGGAACGCATCGCGGTACCGGGTTTCCTCGAGCGGATGCGCGGCTGGAATCTGCGACACATCGCCGTCGACGAAGCGCATTGCGTGAGCGAGTGGGGCCACGATTTTCGGCCGGAGTATCGCCGCCTCACGGCCCTGCGTGAAGCCTTCGCCGGGGTGCCGGTTCTGGCGCTCACGGCCACGGCCACCGAGCGCGTCCGCGAAGATATCGAACGATTCCTCGCGCTTCGCAGCCCGACGCGTTTCGTGGGCAGCTTCAACCGCCCGAATTTACGCTACAGCGTTTTCGAAAAGCACGACGCGGTGACGCAACTGGTGTCGTTCGCATCGGCGCGAGCGCACGAAAGCGGCATCGTCTACGTTTCGAGCCGCAATATGGCGGCCGATCTCGCGGTCAAACTCACGCAAGCGGGTATCGAGGCGCGCCCCTATCACGCGGGCCTCACCCCGCAGCAGCGCACGCGCAATCAGGAACTCTTCATCCGCGATGAGATCCGCGTCGTCTGCGCCACCATCGCCTTCGGGATGGGGATCGATAAATCCAACGTGCGATACGTCGTGCACTACGACGTACCGAAGAATCTCGAAGGATACTACCAGGAGACCGGGCGCGCCGGGCGCGATGGCTTGCCCAGCGACTGCGTGTTGTTTTTCAACGGCGCCGATGCCGCCAAGCAGCGCTATTTCATTCGCCAGATGCCGAACGTCGCCGAGCGCACCCAGGCCGAGCGTCTGCTCCGTAAAATGCTGGATTACGCCGCGATGCCGGAGTGCCGCCGGGCATTTCTGCTCTCGTATTTCGGTGAAGAGTCGCCGTATCGTACGTGCGGAAATTGCGATAATTGCCTCCAGGCGCCCGAACTCGTGGACGGTACGCTGGCCGCGCAGAAATTGCTCTCGTGTCTCTATCGCGTCCGCGCCAAAAGCGGGTTCTCCACCGGCGCGCACCATCTGGTCGACGTGCTGCGGGGAGCGACGAGCGAGCGTATGACGGAGTGGGGACACGACCAGCTTTCCACGTACGGCATCGGCAAAGAGTACACCAAAGAGCAGTGGCTGGCGCTGGTCTCGGAACTCCTGCGGGCGGGCTGGATCGAGCAAGAGGATGCTCGGCGTACGCTGTTCCTCACAAGCGACGGCTTGGCCGCGCTGCGCGAAGGGCGCAGTATTCGATTCGCGCTTCCTCGCTTCGTGAAAAAGAAGCGCAAACAGAAGGCCTCGGAGCGCGTGCTCGTGGCGGGGGACGACGAACTCTTCGAACGGCTACGCGAATTGCGCAAGCGCCTGGCCGACGCCGCCGAAATCCCGCCATACGTGGTATTTTCGGATGCGACGCTGCGCTCGCTCGCCGCCCAAAAGCCGAGCGACGCGGCATCGTTTCTGGCCGTGAGCGGCGTGGGAGAAGTAAAGCTCGAGCGATACGGCGAGGCGTTCATGGCAACCATCGCCGAATTTCAGGCTGCGTAATCCCGGTTTAACGCGCGGCAGGGCGGGTACATGATGTGTCGATTCAATAGTTTCGCCTATGAGGAATACCGCCATGAATGCAATCGCGCTGTTGAAAGCCGACCACCGCGCCGTCGAAGAACTCTTCAAAGAAGTTCAAGCGTTGAGCGATACCGCGCACGTGTCGCGCGGGCGCATATTTAAAAACATCGATCGAGAACTGACGATCCACGCGCACATCGAGGAGACGATCTTCTACCCGGCGTTCAAGGAACGGACCAAACGCAACACGGAGCCGAGCGACGAGGTGTTCGAAGCCTTCGAAGAGCACGCCAACGTCAAGGCGATGCTCGCCAAACTCGAAGCGCTCGACCCGGGCGACGACACCTACAACGCGAAACTTCAAGTCTTGATGGAGTTGGTGAAGCATCACGTCAAAGAAGAAGAAACGCGGCTCTTCAAGCAGGCGAAGCAACTTTTCGACAATGAGGAACTCGATGCGCTCGGGGAGCAACTCGAGGCCGCAAAGGAAAAAATGCTGGCGGGCGCACACTAAGGGAATGATATGGCGTTAGAAGTAAAGTGCCCCCTGTGTGGGACCCTTATCGAGGGCGCGGATGAAGATGCGCTCGTCGCCAATGCGGATGCGCATGGCGATGCGGAGCACCAAATGCGCGCGCCGCGATTCATGATCGTCGGCGCCGCGAAGCACGTCGAGACCGAAGCCGGCGAGTAGCCGCTTCGACGCGGTCGCCATCGGTTTAGGCGCGATGGGCAGCGCGGCGGTTGCCGCGCTCGCCCAACGCGGCTGCCGCGTGTTAGGCCTCGAGCGGTACGCGCGCGGCCACGATCGCGGATCCTCGAGCGGCCGCTCGCGGATGATTCGCAAGGCGTACTACGAGGATCCGGCATACGTGCCGCTGGTTTTGCGCGCGTACGCCGCTTGGGAGGCGCTCGAAGCGCGGACCGGCCTGCAGATTCTGCAACGCACCGGCGTGCTGATGATCGGAAGCGATCGCAGCGCGGCGATTACCGGCGCGCGTGAAAGCGCGCGCGTGCACGGCCTCGCGCTCGAATCGCTCGATGCGCGGCAAGCGCGCCGGCGTTTTCCGGCGTTCGCCGTCCGGGACGACGAGACGGTGCTCTTCGAGCCCGACGACGGCATGCTTTTTCCGGAGCGCGCGATCGAAGCGCAGTTGACCGTCGCGCAAGAAGCCGGAGCCGAATTGCGTTTTGAAACCCGGGCTACGGCGTGGGGTGCGAGCGCGCACGACGGTGCGCTTGCGATCGAACTCGAAGACGGCACGACCGTTCGCGCGAGCCGCCTGATCCTATGCGCGGGGCCGTGGACCGATGCGATCGCCGGGGCGTGGAGCGTGCCGCTCAGCGTCCGGCGCACCGTGCAGCACTGGTTTGCGCCGCGCAGCCCGCGCACGCGGGCCGGCACGATGCCGGCGTTTTTCGTCGATCGTCCCGACTGGGCGCATCCGCTCTACGGATTTCCGGATAGCGGCGAGGGAATCAAAGCGGCCTTTCACGGCTCGGATGAAACGTCGGCTGCCGATGCCTTAGATCGCGAGATTCGTGCGACCGATATCGGCCCCGTGCGAGAAGCGCTCGAGACGCTCGTGCCCGGGGAGATCGGCGCCTATCGTTTCGGCAAAGTCTGCATGTATACGATGACGCCCGACGAGCACTTCGTCATCGGTCCGCACCCGAGCGACGCGCGGGTGATCGCGGCGTGCGGCTTCTCCGGACACGGCTTTAAGTTCGCCTCCGCCCTGGGCGAGATTCTCGCCGACCTGGCCTTGGAGGGCGGCACCGATGCGGACATCGCGTTGTTCTCACCTGCAAGGCGGTTTCGGTAAAGATTGCGTTTAGCAGCATCCATGGTGTGCCTTCCGTCGTAGCGGATCGCGCGGCTTTCGGGGCATGCTGGCGTCGTCATTTGGAGGACATTGGTGCGTACTACACTCGCAATACTTTCGCTCGCCGGTGCCGTGTTGGTGCCCGCAATTACCCTCGCCGCTCAAGTCGATGCCTCGTTGATTCCGGATGGAACGTACGTGGTTAAAGTCGAGAAGGTGCCCGACGCGCAGCACGTTACGGTCGTGATGCAGAACGGCGTCGAGACGACGCTTACGGCAAAAGGCAGCGTCAACTTCGCGCCGGTTCACCCGAACCAGACGCTCAAAGTCTCGGTCATCAAGGGCCAAGTCCCGGTCTTCGTCATTCAATAGCCTGCGGCCGTCGCCGGACCCGGCCGGTCCCGGCGCGAACCGATTGGGTATGGAGAGGTTGACGTCCACGCCGGAGCATCTCGAACGCGCCGCCGCACTCCTTCGGAGCGGCGGCGTCGTCGCGTTTCCGACCGAGACGGTATACGGCTTGGGCGCGGACGCGTTCGATCCGGCTGCGGTCGCCCGCATTTTTGAAATCAAGCGCCGGCCCAGGTTCGACCCGCTCATCGTACACGTTGCGGACGAAGCGATGCTCGACGCGGTTGCGTGCGACATCTCGCCGCTTGCCCGCCGGCTGATCGCCCGATTCTGGCCGGGGCCGCTGACCCTGGTACTGCGTAAACAAGCGAGCATTCCCGGCATCGTAACGGCCGGCTTACCGACGGTTGCGGTGCGGATGCCCGCGCACCCGGTCGCGCGCGAACTCGTTCGGCTCGCCGGGCGGCCGATCGCGGCTCCTAGCGCAAATCCGTTCGGCTATCTGAGCCCGACGCGCGCCGAACACGTCGAGCGGATGCTCGGCGATGCGGTCGATGCGACGATCGACGGTGGCGCGACCGAATGCGGCGTCGAGTCGACGATCGTCATGCTGGAACCGTCGCCCACGCTGTTACGGCACGGTGCGATCCCGGCCGAAGAGATCGAAACGATTACCGGGCCGCTCGCTCGCGAACTCTCGGCCGAATCGGCTCCGCTCGCGCCGGGCGTGCTGCCGTATCATTACGCACCGCGCACGCCGATTCGTATCGTCGATCTCGTGAGCGTCGCACCCTCCGAGCGCGTTCGCGCCGGGGCGCTGGCGTTTACCGCGCCGGCGGGCGGGTACGCGCTGGAGCGCGTCCTTTCGCCCGCCGGCGATTTGCGTGAGGCCGCCGCGCGGCTCTTTGGCTATCTGCACGAACTCGACGAGGCCGGCTTGGAACGCATCGACGCGCAACCGCTCCCGAGCGGCGGCCTCGGCGCGGCGATCATGGACCGCCTGCAGCGCGCATCGGCGACGTCGTGAAGCCGCGCGCCCTCGCGCTGGCCGCGCTCGCGACGATCGCTCTGGTTTGGGGCTGCAATTGGGTGTTGATGAAGACGGCCGTGCTCTATGCGTCGCCGTTCGTTTTTGCGGCCGAGCGTTCGTTGGGCGGCGGCATCCTGCTCCTTGGGCTTGCGGCGGTGCAGCGTAAGCCGCTGTGGCCCGAACGCCCGCTCGGATACTTGCTGCTCGGCGTCTTTCAGATCGCGGGATTCCTGGGGTTGGTTACGTGGGCCATCGTTACGGCCGGTGCCGGCAAGATCGCCATGCTCTCGTACACGATGCCGTTTTGGGTCGCGCTGTTGGCGTGGCCGCTGTTGGGCGATCGCCTGCGTCTCGTTCCGGGCATCGCGGTTGCGATTGCGGTGGCGGGGGTCGCGTTGATGATCGGGCCCTTGCACGGTGCGTGGATTGCCGACGTGATCGCGGTCTTGGCGGGAGTCTCGTGGGCGATCGGCGTGATCATCGCCAAACGCCTGCAGCGCGGCGCCGACCTCGATCTCTATAACATGACGACGTGGCAGTTGATCTTCGGCGGAATCGTCCTCGCGATCGTTGCGGCGGTGTTGCCTTCGCGCGCGACCGTGTGGTCCCCGGCGTACGTCGCGATTCTCGCCTACAACGTCGCCTTTGCGACCGCGATCGCCTACGTGCTATGGATCTTCATCCTGCGCGTCCTCCCCGCTCGCGAGGCGAGCATGGGAACGCTGGCCAGTCCCTTACTAGCGGTCGCGTGGGCGTGGGCGCTGCTCGGCGAGCGGCCGTCGCTGCTCGAGGGGAGCGGCATGTTCCTGGTGGCTGCCGGGATGCTGTTGCTAAGCTTCTGGGATCGCTTGCGTCTTCCGCGAATAGCGACGCGAGAGCGCGAGTGCGTTGCCGACGACGAACAGACTGGATAGACCCATCGCTCCGGCGGCAAAGATCGGATTGACGATTCCGAACGCCGCGAGCGGAATCAAGACGACGTTGTACGCGAAGGCCCAAAAGAGGTTTTGAGCGATGGCGCGTTTCGTTCCGCGCGCGATCTCGATCGCGCTCACGAGCGCGTATGGGTCGTTGGAGAGAATCGCCGCATGCGCGGATTCGAGCGCGATCGCGGTGCCCGCGCCCATGGCAAACCCCACCGACGCTCGTGCGAGCGCGGGCGCGTCGTTCATGCCGTCGCCGACGAATCCGGCCGCGCCGCCCTTCTCCTCGATGTCGCGAACGATCGTTGCCTTTTCTACCGGGAGCACGCCCGAATACCAGCGCTCGATGCCGGCGCTTCGCGCAACGGACGCCACCACGCTCTCGGTATCGCCGCTTACCATCACGGATACTACACCGAGCGACGCGAGCGCGGCGACGGCCGCGCGGGCGCTGGGGCGTATGCTGTCGCCGAGTTCGATGCTGCCGAGCATCGTGCCGTCGCGGGCGACGTAGATGCTCGTGTTCGCGGACCCGCTCGCCGGGGCGACGATGCCGTTGGCCGATAGGAACGCGGCGTTACCTGCGAGCACGAGCGCGCCATCGACCGATCCGGCGATGCCGCGACCCGATGCTACGCGAACGTCTTCTGCGTGCAAAGACGGCAGCGCGCGCGCGCCGGCTTCGGCCACGATCGCGCGCGCGATCGGATGCGTACTCAACGATTCGAGCGCCGCAGCGGTTTGCAAGACCGCGTTCGCGGGGCTTTCACCGTACGTTTGCACGGCGAGCACGCGCAGCGTGCCCTGCGTGAGCGTGCCCGTCTTGTCGAACACCATCGTCGCGAGCGCGGAGGCGCGTTCCAGCGTAGCCGCGTCCTTAAAAAGAATGCCGCGCCGAGCCGCCGCGCCGATGCCGGCGATGATGGCCGTCGGCGTCGCGAGGCCCAGCGCGCACGGACATGCGACGACGAGCACCGCGATCGCGCTCACCAGAGCGGCCGTCCAGGCATGATGCGTCAGCATCCATCCGGCGAACGTTAGGATGGCGAGCGCCACGATGATCGGTACGAAAACGGCGGCGATGCGATCGGCCAGGCGCTGCACGGGCGGCGTTGAGCCCTGCGCTTGCCGGACGGCTTGCACGATGCGCGCGAGCGTCGTTCCGGTGCCGACGACCGTCGCCCGCATGACCAAGGCGCCCGCGCCGTTGACGGTCCCTTGCTCGACGGTATCTCCGGGGCCGATCTCGATCGGCATCGCTTCGCCGGTGAGCAGCGCGCGGTCGAGCGAACTGCTGCCGGATTCGATCGTTCCGTCAACCGGGACGCGTTCTCCGGGCTGGACGACGAGCGTGTCGCCGACGCGCACGGAATCGACGAGGACGGCTTCGACGCGGCCGTCCGCGTCGCGCCGGTGAGCGATCTCCGGCCTCAAGTTCAAGAGCGAGCGCAGCGCCTTGTTGCTCCGCGAGCGCGCCGAGGCCTCCAAATATTTTCCGACGAAGACGAGCGTTACGATCGCGCTCGCGGTTTCGTAATAGGTCATCCCGCCGGCGATGGTTTCGTACACGCTCAGCGCGAGCGCCGCGGTCGATCCGAGCGATACGAGCGTATCCATCGTCGCCGTTCCGCTGCGCAACGCACTGAGCGCGCCGCGATGAAACGTCCAACCGACGATCCCCCATACCGGCAGCGTCAGGGCCAGCAGAATCTCGTTCTTATACGGCAGCTCGCCGGCGAACATTCCGAGGATCAGCGTCGGCACGGAGCACGCGATCGCCAGCACGAGCAACCGCCGGCGCACGACGAATTCGTGCTGCGTGCGCTCCGCGTCGGCGTCGTCGTCGGTGGCCGGCGCGGCATGGTAGCCCGAACGTTCGACCGCCGCGACGAGCGCGGCCGTGTCGGTGGCGGGATCGTGAGCCACGGTCGCATGTTCGGTTGCGAGGTTTACGGTCGCATCGCTGACGCCCGGAACCTTGCGCACTGCTTTCGTGACGTGCGCCACGCACGAGGCGCACGTCATGCCGGAGATCGAGAGTTCGGTGACCGCCGGCTCGGCTGTCTGTGTCACGAGAGGGTGTAGCCGGCCTCGGCGAGCGCATGGGCAAGTTCGGCGCGTTCGAGCGGACGGTCCCTCTGCACGGTCGCCGAGCCGCTCGCTAGAGCGACCTCGACGCCGGTCACGCCGGGGAGTTCTTGCAGCGCTTGAGTAACGTGGCGCACGCAATTCTCGCAGGTCATGCCCTGCACGGAAATCGTAACGGTATTCATCGGTATCCTTAGCGGTGAAGGGTCGGCGTTAGACGATCGATTTATCGAAGGCTAGCGCGCTGAGTAATTCGTCGATCGCCGGGCCTTCGTTGCCCTGACGAATCGCCTGAGCAAAGCAATTCTCGAAATGGTTGCGCAATTCGATTTGGCTCACTCGAGCCAACGCCGAGCGGACGCCGGCGATCTGCTTCATCACGTCCACGCAATAGCTGTCCTCTTCCACCATGCGGATGACGCCCTCCAAGTGGCCGCGGGCGGTCCGAAGGCGTCGCAGGACGTCGGTTTTGCGTGGCTCGTTCATCTTCTTATCCTACCCACCTGGGGAGGGGGCGTCAAGCCTTGATGATTATAACGTAAATTTGATGGGTATCGAATGGACGAAGCACCATCGGAAGGGCGATAGTATAGCGTAGTATATGCAGAGTTTATTTTCTCGTTCCGCTCGCCTAGCATCCGCCCTCGGGTTGGTTGCCGGCCTTCTCTTGCCCCTAACCGCGAGCGCGACGCCGCCGCTGCCCGGGCCCGTCGCCTTGGACGTCCGCGAGAGTTACCGCTTGCTCTCGTCGACGTATTACAAGGAAGTCGCCGGGCAGTCGCTGCTCGACGCGGCGCGCACGGCGCTCATCGATGCCGCGCACAAGCATGGCGCGCGCGTCGACGTCCCGGCTCTGCGGGCGCAAGACGATACCGAAGCGAGCATGGCGCAACTCGATCAAGCGATCGTTTCGGTAGCGCAGGCCGCCCACGGTACCCCGACCGAGTACGCCTATGCGGCGATCGACGGTATGGCGAAATCGATCAAAGATCGCTGGACCGCATTTCTGGACCCGCAGGAATTCAAGGCTTTCAACGAAGCGCTGGATCCGCAAAAAATTTCCGGCATCGGGGTGCTCATCGAACAGGACCCCGCCACAAAGCTCGTTCGCGCCTCGTACGTCGTGCCCGGCACGCCGGCCGACAAGGCGGGCATCCTGCCCGGCGATAATTTCGTCACCATCGACGGGGCCTCGACCAAAGGGTTGACGCAGGAGAACGCCAGCAAATTACTCCGCGGTAAGGCGGGCACCGTGGTGCACATCGCGATTGCCCACACCGGCAGCACGCCGACCGAGACCGTCGCGATCACGCGCAGTGAGATCCAGCCGCCGACCGTTATCTACAAGATGCTGGCCGGGCATATCGGCTACGTGTACGTCCTGGCTTTCGGCCGCGCGACGCCGACCGAATTCGATGCGGCGCTCTCGCGCCTCAAAGCCGGCGGCGCGCGCGCGCTGGTCTTGGACCTGCGGAACGACGGCGGCGGCTACGTCGATTCGGCGCTCGAGATCAGCTCGACCATGATCGCCGATAAACCGCTGGTGACGGTCGAGCAACGCGGGGCCGCCAATCAAACGATCAACGCGCAAGACGACACGCGCATCGACGTTCCGGTGAGCGTCTTGGTTAACGGCTACACGGCCTCCGCATCGGAGATTACCGCGGGCGCTCTGCAGGACGACGGCATCGGCGTGCTCGTCGGTACGAAAACGTTCGGAAAAGGCGTCATGCAAACGCTGACCCCCCTGCCGGACGGTTCGGCCATCAAGATCACGACGGCGCATTACCTCACGCCCAACGGTAAAGACATCAACCTGCGCGGCATCAAGCCTGACGTGAGCATCGGAGAGAACCGGGGCGCGCGATTCGGCGAAGCCAAAGACGACGCGCAGCTCCGCGCTGCGGTCGACCTGCTCCAGAAAAAAATCGCCGAGGTGGCCGCGAAGCCGTAGATCGCCGGCCTTAGCCCGGCGGGTGGGGCTCTTCGAGCCGGCGCTGGAGCCGAACTCGCGTCCCGTTATGGTCGTAGTTCACGCCGTCCATGAGCGTGCGCATGAGGCCCATCCCGAATCCGCGCACGCGGTCTTCGAGCGGTGGAACCTCCCGCCGCTCGGGGGTGAACCCGTGACCGTTGTCGCGGATCTCGATGGTGATCTCGTCGTTTTCGAACCGGCAAACCACGGAGAATCCGTTCGAGCGCATGCTGCGGCCGTGTTCGACCGCATTACTCAACGCTTCGCCGGCAGCGAGGCGAATATCGGCGACGTCGCTCTCGGAAAAACCGCACATACTTGCAAAACTCGCAATGGCGTTGCGTGCCAAGGGGACGTTACGTGGATCGCCGGTGTAGGCGGCGCGGTAGTGTGGGCTCACCGCTAGCGACATACCCGGGAGAAGTGCGCTCGTAAACGCGCGGGCGGTGTTTATTCGGTAATGGCGAACGGGAGAGGAGTCCGAACGTCCGGCGGTGCATGCGCTCGCCTGGACGCTCCCGGGCGATTAGCTCAGCTGGGAGAGCGCCTCCTTTACACGGAGGATGTCGGCGGTTCGAGCCCGTCATCGCCCACCAATTAAAAAGCCCGCCGGCGCGGGCTTTTTGCCTTTTCCGGCCAACCTTCGAAGCAGTTGTTTTCGCCGGAGGCTTCACTATGCAGGTCGCATCATCCACGCACGTGATCGTCGAGCGCAGCGACGCTACCGCGATCGTCACGATGAACCGGCCCGAGAAGCGCAACGCGCTCTCGCTCGAGTTGATGCGGGAACTCACGGCGGCGTTCCGCGCCATCGGCGAAGACCGCTCCATTCATGCCGTGATCTTGCGCGGTGAAGGGCCGGCGTTTTCCTCGGGCCACGATTTGCGCGAATTGCTCGGCCGCGAGCCCAACGAGTACCGCGAGATTTTCGATACGTGCGTCATCTTGATGGAAACGATCGTCGCGATGCCGCAACCGGTCATCGCCGAGGTGGCGAACATCGCGACGGCGGCGGGCTGCCAACTGGTCGCAACATGCGATCTGGCCGTCGCCTCGACAGAGGCGACCTTCGCGACCCCGGGCGTGCGCATCGGGCTGTTCTGCAGCACCCCGATGGTGCCGCTCTCGCGCGCGATCGGGCGCCGGCGGGCACTGGAGATGCTGCTGACCGGCGAGCCGGTCACGGCCCGGACGGCAGCCGATTGGGGGCTCGTCAACGCGGTGGTGTCCCCGGAGTCGCTCCACGAAGCGGCGCTGGGCTTAGCCCGTCGGATCGGCTCTGCGAGCCGCACCGTGGTCGGTATCGGTAAGGCGGCCTTTTATGCGCAGATCGATCTGCCGCAGCCGGCCGCATATGCCTATACGAAGGAGACGATGGCCCGGAATGCCCTGGAAGAGGACGCCCAGGAAGGCATCGAGGCGTTCCTGAGCAAGCGTCCACCCGTGTGGGGCGAATCGTAAATAATCCGTTAGGACGCTTCCACGAAGGCTGAATCTCTGGTAATATCCGTTGTTGTGGGCTGGCGATGCCGCATGGACTAACGTCCGCGCATCCCAACGAAGACGTCGCCCACACCCGGTATGCGGGCAACCGCATACGCGACGGCAAACGGACTCGCTTCTGGCGGGTCCGTTTGTTTTTCCCGGCCGGGGCGTTGCGGGTGCGTCGTCATGGGCGCTCGAAACTGCCTCCCCCGTGATCGATTCATCCGTTCGGACGCGTATCGTCGCGTCGATCTTAGCGCTTGCCTTACTCGCCTCGGCTCTGGTCGCAGTCTTTCGCATCCGTGAGGAAGCGAACGCGCATCGGGTCGAGCTGGCGATGGATTATAACGATTTCGTCGATTTGGCGCGATCCTACAATTACAATCCATCGGCGTTTCTGATTGCGCTGCGGCGGGCCGGCCTCACCTCGCTCGCCCTTACCGAGGAGCTGGGAGGCAACGTCGGCCAGCAGGGGCACGCCTACGCGACGACGGGCGCCGCGCTCCAAAACCAGGCGCGGCTCTCGGCGCTGAGCGATCCTACGCTGGCCGCCCTCGCGAAGGCGGGGAAAATCGTCCCCGATGCCATGTATCTGGCAATCTACGATCGCTCCACCTACGAGCGCTACCGGCAACAGCTCGCGCTGCACTTCGAGCCGAAAAGCGTCCGCGTGCTGCATGCGTCCAAGCCGTGGATTATCGAAGTTCGCACGCAAGTCGATTATTTTAACAACACGGCGCTCGGCATTCCGAGCGACGAAATCGCGCTCGCGAAAAAATTGCACCTGCTCGTGATTCCGCGCCTGCAGAACGACGAGCGATTCGACCAGCCGCAGATGGAGCGCGCGCTCGCCGACGTTCTGAAACAAGACCGGCTCGTATCGACGGTCATTTTTTTCGGCTTGCGCAATCAAGTCTTCGGCTACCCCGATCACTTGCCGCAGGCCGCCGCGCTCTTTAGGGAGCACGGGCCCAAGTCATCGCAACCGTTCAATTTCGGCATGATCGAGACGTACGACCCGGGCCAGGTGCAAAAGGGCAACACGACGCTGGCACGGCTGATCCCGGGCCAGACCGTGCGCGTGCAGGCGATCGCCAAAGCCGAGCTCGATAAGATTCGGCTCGACGAAGTGGTGGCCCGATTCGTGCTGGGCGTGCGCGAACGCAACGTGCGCGTCGTCTATCTGCGTCCGTGGGCGCACCGGGATGGAACGCTCTCGATCGAGGCGACCAACATCGAAATGGTCAAAGACCTCGCGACCGAACTCAAGCGCGACGGGTTCACGTTCGGACGCGCCACGCCCATCACCGAGTACCGCGGCGATAATCGCGTTTTGGTCGGGATCGCCACGCTCGCGGTGCCGTCGATCTTCGTGCTGTTACTCGGCGTCTTCGGCTGGTACCGGCGTTGGCTCGCGATCGCCGCCTATGCCGCGACGGTGGGGCTTTACGCGGCGGGCGTGGTATCGCATCACGATCTCTTCGTACGCTCGGCGATCGCTCTGTGCGGCGCGTTATTCTTCGAAACGGCGGCGTTCTACATTCTCGCTCCGGCGTTCTCGGAGCAGCCGGCATCGCGTTTTGGGGCGCAATTTTTACGGAGCCTCGGATGGACGCTGGCCGCAACCGGCGTCGCGTTGCTGGGCGCGCTCGTGGTCGTGGGCGTGATGAGTTCGCCGCTGACCATGGAAGAGATCGAGCCGTTCCGAGGCATCAAACTCGTCCTCGATCTGCCGCCGCTCATCGCGCTGGCCATCTACCTGTTCAAACCGGCATTCAACGCCGGGATCGAGCGCCCGCGCGACGTCTTTCTTGCGCCGGTGCGCGCCTATCAACTCGTCTTGGGTATCGCGATCGTCGCGGCCGGCGCGCTGCTCGTCATGCGTAGCGGCAACCAAAGCGACATCGCTCCCTCGCATTTGGAACTCTGGCTGCGCAGCACGCTCACCACGGTGCTGAGCGTCCGCCCGCGTTTCAAAGAGTTTCTCCTGGGTTATCCGTTCATGATGCTGTTACCGGCGCTGACCGTCGCGCATCGCCGCGTCGTCGGCTGGCTCTTGGTGCTGGGCATCGGCGTGGGGATCGGCGACATCGTCGACACGTTCTCGCATTTGCATACGCCGGTGGCCATCTCGCTCTTTCGCATCTTCAACGGTTTGGTGATCGGGGTGGCCATCGGTGCGGTGGCGATCGCGATCTATCGCCGCATCTTCGTGCGTTCCGCGGCGTAGGCGTTCGTGCGCGCCCTGATCTCCGGGTATTACGGCTTCGGCAATCTGGGCGACGAGGCGCTGCTCGAAGTTATCGTCGGGCAGTTGCGCGCGCGGTTCCCGGCGCTCGAACTCGAAGTGCTCTCCGCGACGCCCGAAGCGACGACGGCGCGGCTGGGTGTCGCGGCGACGCCTCGCTGGAACGTTCGGCTCGTGCGCGAAGCGATCGGTCGCGCGGACGTCGTGCTCTCGGGCGGCGGTGGATTGTTGCAGAATGCGACCAGCATTCGCAGCATCGTCTACTACGCCGGCATCCTGCGCGAAGCGATCAAACAGCGGCGCAAGACGATGATTTTCGCGCAGTCGATCGGCCCGCTCGATATGGTCGGGCGCATCTTGGTGCGACATTTCTGCCGCGGCGTCGATCGCGCCACGGTACGCGACGCGCGCTCGCTGCAATTGCTACACTCGCTTCTGCCAGGTACGACCGTGGAACAGACAGCCGACCCCGTATTTCTGTACGACCTTCCGCCCCACGAGGCCGATCTCTCCGGCGAGGGGCTGGACCCTTCGCAGGGCCCCTACGCGATCGTAAGCGTCCGTAAGATCGCCGCGCTCAAAGAGGGGACGAAG
>DAHUXY010000240.1 GCA_027315505.1 Vulcanimicrobiota bacterium
TCGGCAGCGCCGTGCGCGGAGGATTCTGCGAGCGCGGTGGCTCCCGATGCGGTGGCGCGGACGCGGCTGCGTTGCGCGTCGATTTCGACGCTCACCTCGATGCGGTCCGGAGCGGCTCCCGCGGCGATGGCGCGGTCGCCGGCTTCGCGCCGGATGCGCGCGATATCTTCGGCGGTCGGATCGGCGATCGTTCGTTCGACCACGTCGCGTACGAGCGCGAGCGCGACGCCGATCGGCGAGATCACCTCGGCGTCGCGTGCGATGCGGTGCGAGAGGCCCATGGATTCCGCGACGAACGGCACGATCGCGGCAGCGCCGCCGCCGCCGCCGATCAGCGCCAAGGCGTGGCGATCCAGCGCATTGTCGGCGATCAATTCCTCGATGCAGGCGCGCACGCTTTTTGCCGCGTGCTCGAGGACGCGACGCGCGAGCGCTTCGGGCGATCCGCCCAGATGTTGCGCGAGCAAGGCGAAACCGATCTGCGCCGACTCGCGATTGCCGCGCGCGAAGTTGCCCTCTGGGACGTAGCCCAAGAGATTGCTCGCGCAGGTCGGTGTGAGCGCGGCGCGCGTTCCATCGGCGAGCAAGAGCGTGACGTAATCGGCGGGATCGCCCGGTTTGGGTGCGATCGTTTCGATGCGCGCGCCGTTCAGGGCACCCGGGTCTAGGAAGCAGACGTACACGCAGCCTGCGATGTGCGCGGAGCGCGGGCCGACGGCGATAACGTCGCCGGCCGAGACGCGCAGCATGCTGCCTCCGGCTACGCCGAGCGTGCGCACGTCGACGGTGCGGAGCATCGTGCGATGGCCGCCGATGCGCGCCGGGCGCATGCGCGGCTGGCCGGCTCGAATTGCGGTGCAGTCGGAGCTGGTTCCACCGACCTCGATGAAGATGCCGTCGCTCACGCTCTCGTGCAAGAGCGCCCCGGCCACGCCGGCAGCGGGGCCCGAGAGCAGGGTCTGAATCGGGCGGCGCTCGATTTCGCCGACGTCCATCACGCCGCCGTCGCTGCGCATGATCATCAGCGGCGCGTCGATCGCGGCGCCCTTCACGGCGCGAGCGGTCATGCGCGCGGTGTGGACCATCTTGGGAAGAATCGCGGCGTTGAGCGCGGCCGTGCGCGTACGCGCGCGCAGGCCGTACATGGCGCTGATGTCGTGGCCGGCGGTGGCGAAGGCGCCGCGTTCGCGCGCGACGCCGGCCGCGAAGGCCTCGGTCTGCGGCCGATCGACGCCGAAGGCTTGCGTGGCGACGATCGCCTGCGCGCCCGCGGCAATGAGCGCATCGACGGCCGCCTCGATCGCGGCCGGGTCGCGCGCCGGCGCGAAGGCAAATGCCGGCGTCATCGCGATGCCGGGCGCGAGCGCGACGGGTGCGAAGCGCATTTGGGCGCGCGCCAGCCACGCGCCGCGCCCGAGCAAGCCGAGAACGCCGACCCGTGCGACGTCGCCTTCCAAGAGGGCGTTGGTCGCCTGCGTCGTCGAATGCGCGATGAACGCGACGTCGGAGGGATCGACCGCGGCAACCTCAAGCAGCGCGGCGATGCCGGCCACGATGCCGGCGGCGACGCCCTCGGGCGCGTGGTGCGTGGTGGGAACTTTGATGCGAGCGACCAAGGCGCGCGTCGACGCATCGATGGCGACCACGTCGGTGAAGGTGCCGCCGACGTCGATGCCCAGGCGCAGCTTGCGCGCCACTTACGGGATCACGCCGGCGCTGGCCGCCCACGCGGCTCGCGCTACCCGTGCGAGAATCGCATCGCACTGTTCGCGCGTTCCGCGCGCGTGGGCGAGCATTGCGACGATTACCACGTTGCGTCCGTTGATCTGCGCGATGCCGGCATCGTTGCACGCGTCGCGCACGTCGCCGAACCGCGGCGACGTGCCGGAAATGTGCGCGAGACGCGTCCCGGGGGGAAGCCCGGCGGCCAAGCGACGTACGTCTCCCGAAGCGTGCACGAGCGCGCCGATGAACGCGCGCCGCGATGCGTCGCTCAAGATCTCCCCGCGCGCAAGTTCGGCCAAGAGGAGCGCCACCGCGGCCGGCGAGCCCGCGTTGTCGCCGCCCTTGGCAAAGCTCCGTTTCGCGCTTTCGTCCAGGCCCAAACCCGCTTCATCGGTGCGAATCAGCATGCCGTCGAATCCGGCCGCGCGTAGCGTGGCATCGATCGCGTCGGTGCCGCCCACCGTACGATAGAGCGCATCGGTTGCGGAGCGATCGTCGAGCGAGAGCGAGCGCGCGAGCGCATCCCCGACGGTGATGCTCCCCGGCCCTTCTGCGATCGGCGCATCCAGCGCAAGCGTGCCCGCATCGACCGCGCGATACGCCGCGAGCGCCACCGCTAGCCGCATGAGGCCCGCGAGCGGAAACGCCTCATCCGAATGACGTTCGAAGAGAACGTCGGTTTCCATATCCCAAATGACGATGCCCAGGTCGCCGCCGGTGGTGATTTGCGCGCCGCGCACGATACCGTCGATGCGTTCGCCCAACATCGCCCGCTCCGAAACCGGCGCCTGCGAGACCTGCGCGACGATCGGCGCGACCACGATCGGCAACACGCCTTTAGCCGATCGCCGCGAGTTCGTCGTAGAGCACGCACATCGTCGCGATGCCTCCGAAGAGTTGCGCGAGATTGAATTTTTCGTTCGGTGCGTGAATTTGGTCGTCCGGCAGGCCCACGCCGATCATCACTTGCGGCAGGCCCAGAATTCGATCGAAGCTTGCGACCGGCCCGATCGACCCGCCGGTGCCGATGTAGACGGGCGCTTTTCCAAAGCCCGCCTGCATGGCACGCGATGCCGCTCCAACCGCGGCATGATCGCGTGACATCACCACCGCTCGCGTGAGGCCGCCGTCTTGGACTTCGACGCGCACGCCGGCCGGAGCGATCCGCTTTATGTACTCGGTGACGAGCGCTCGCACGCGTTCGGGATCCTGCGTGCCGACCAAGCGCGCCGAGAGTTTGGCTTTGGCCCAGCTCGGGATGATCGTCTTGCTGCCGGGGCCTTGATATCCGCCCCAGATGCCGTTGCATTCCAGCGTCGGGCGAAACCACATCCGTTCGAGCGGGAGACGGCCGCGTTCGCCGGCGAGCGCCGGAACGCCGAGTTGCGCGGCCTCGGTGCCTTCGTCAAACGGTAGCGCGCGCAGCTCGGCGGCTTGCGCCGCATCGAGTTCCGCGACGCCGTCGTAGAAGCCGGGCACGGCGACGCGGTCGTCGGCGTCTTTGAGCGAGGCGATGATGCGCGCGAGCGCCTCGATCGGGTTGCGCAGAATGCCCCCGTAGTAGCCCGAGTGCGTATCTGCCGACGGCCCGTGCACCGCGATCTCCCAGTTCACCAAGCCGCGCACCGAGGTGGTGAGCGAGGGCACGTCTTCGGCGAAGACGGCGGTATCGCTGATGATGGCGACGTCGGCCGCGAAGAGATCGCGATAGCGCTCCAGCGCGGCCTCGAAATTCGGGGAGCCGATCTCTTCTTCGCCTTCGACGATGATGCGTACGTTGACCGGCAGCCGGCCGCGCGTGCGCAGATGCGCCTCCAACGCCGCGAAATGCATCAAGACCTGTCCCTTGTCGTCGACGCTGCCGCGGCCGTAGATTTTTCCGTCGCGGACGGTGCCTTCAAACGGGGGGCTCTCCCAGAGTTCGATCGGATCGGCGGGCTGCACGTCGTAGTGCCCGTAAATCAAGATCGTGGGTTTACCCGGTGCGCCGAGCCACTCTCCGTACGCTAACGGGTTGCCGCCGGTTGGGAGCACGCGCGCGCTGAATCCGATCTCTTCCATGCGCTGCACGAGCCGCTCGCAGCATCGGTGCACGTCGGCGGCATGCGCCGGGTCGGCCGAGACCGACGGAATCGCGATCCACGACCGCAGTTCTTCCAAGTATTGCTCGCGACGCTCATCCACGTAACGCTCGATCGCCGTATCCATAATGGTGTTGTCACACGCCTTTTTCAAAATGCGCCGGGTCAAACGGCGCGCCGAGTTGCACGTTGAAGGTTTTGCCGTCGCGCTCCATCTGGAAGGCGTGCGGTTTGCCGTCGTAGGCTCGTAATTGCGTCTGATAGGTCCCATACTCCCACCAGAACTTGCCGTCGAGACGATCGACGATATCCCCGGTTCTCATGCCCGCCTCCCAAGCGGGGCCGCCGGCACGGACGTACACGCGCATATAGCCGTCGACCGTTTTGAACAGCGTGTAGAAGTACGTCGGCGGATCGCGGGGTGTGACGGCGAGGCCTCGCTCGAAGAGGTTGCGCGCTCGCACCGGCTTCGCCCGCATCCAATCACGCACGCGCCGGACATCGCGCGCGGCCAGGCGGTCCGCGTCGCTCTGGTCCGGAAAACCCTTCGAAACCGCATGCTCGTGCCATTCGTCCACGATCCACCCGCCGCAGTCCTCGAGCACCAGGCCGATGTCCAGATCCGTGCCCTCGATGAGGTGAAAGGTCGAGCTCTCGGCGCGCAGGTAGGCGGCGTAATGTTTCTGCGCGCAATCCGTCAGGTTGGGTTGGTCGTGCTCGCGCAGCGGCGTCAACCCGGCCGCGGCGAGCGAATCGACGACCGCGTTCGCTGCCGCGATGCCGAGCGGCGTTCCGTCGTCGTCGACGGCGATGTGGCCTGCGGCCGAGGGCGGCGCAAGAAACCCGGTCGCGGCGGCGAGAGCGGGCGCCGCGACCGAAGCGAACGCGGGCGTGCCGAAGAGCGCGGTAGCCGCAACGGCAACGAGTAACGCCGCGGCCGTCGCGACGCCGGCTTGAAAGGGCAGCGTCCGCTTCGTTATCTCCGCCAGCGGAACCCCGGTGAAATTCGCCACCCAGACGTTCGCCGTATTGGTGGGGTCGCACACGTTCTGCACCTGCACCACGGCCATCACGGCGGCGACCAGCACGGCAGGCGGTAACGCGTGCGACGTCAACAGCACGGTAAAAACCGCGATGCCGACGCCGAACGGGTTGAGCGGCCCGCGATAGAGCACCAGCGGGCTCGCTAGGCCGAAGACGGCGACGAACGCGATGGGGTTGCGCTCCCAACCGCCGGCAACCAAGGGCTGCAATGCCCTCGCGAACTCGGGCTGTTTGGTCGCAACCAACAGCATCCCGATCCCGATGAACAGCAGCACCGCCGGAGCGACGTCCTCCACGCCGCGGATCGCGGCCGCGACCAGCGTGGGCACCGCGCGGCGCGGACGCGTAACGAGCACGCCGTAGATCGCCGCCAGGATGAATGCGATGCTCGCATCCAGGTGCAGCGTGTAGTAGAGCACGAGCGGAAGCACCGGCGTGAGCAGCGCCCACGGCGGGACCGGCCGATCCGGCCTCTCGGCCGTTACCGCCCACGTTGCGTAATCGCGCTCGCGGCGAAACGCCACGATTGCGTACGTCACCAATGCGGCGCCGTCGATCGCCGCCAGCAAGACGGCGTAGCGAATCATCGTCTGTTCGCTCACGCCGAAAAACTGCGTGTAAAACTGCCAGTTGACGATGTTGAAAATGAATCCCAGCGCGAAGGCCATGAGGAAGAGCGTCGCGGCGATCGCGCGAGGGACGCCGGTCGTCATCATGATGGGCAGCGCGATCGAGCCGATCATGATGACGGCGCCCAAGCCGGAGAGCGACGTAAATAAGATCGCGACGATCGCGCAGAGCACCATCGCCAGCACGAACGGCCGTTCTCCGCCGTACTCGGCCGCCAGGTTGACCAGCGCCCGCGCGATGCCCGTATCCATCGTGACGCGCCCGAGCAGCGCGCCGAAAATCACCGCGACGTAGACTTTGGCCAGCGATGCCGATCCGTCGACGACGATGCCGGGCAGATGCGCGGCCGGGACGCCCGCCGCGAGCGCCATCGCGACCGCCATCAGCGGCAGCGCCAGAATCGCCGGCATCCAGCGCGCGTACATCATCGACGCGAAGGCCAGGAAGATCAGCAGAACCAGGAGCGCGCTCATGGATGGATGACGGTCGCGAACGGCGGCAGCGTCTTATGGCGAACGTACGATTCGTAGGTCACGCGATCGATCGCGTCGGCCCGTTCGATCTCCCGCTGCGCGGCCATGTGGTATCGCTCGAGATTGGAAGCCAGGTGGCCTGGGCGACTCTCGTGGAGCCATGCGGCGCCGTACAGCGTGGCCAGGCTCTCGTAATCGTCGCGCAGTTCCCAAAACCAATACTTGCACCAGAAGAGATCGCGCAGCGCCGGCCCGTGCGGTTCTCGCACGTGCTTGCGAGCGTCGGCGTAGTAGGCTCGCACCTCGGTTGCGCTTTGAAACGCCCGAGCGAGCACGTCGTAGCGCCGGGCGGCGAGAAACATGGCGCGCGCAGCGCCCGCGTGCAAGGGCGGCGTCGTCTGCAAGAGATGCGTCTCGACCGATTCCGCCTCCAAGCGAACCGCGTGCAGATCGACCTTCGCCATGCGCGCCGCCACGGCCGGGTCGAAGGGATCCGACCAAAAAAGACGGTCGGTCGTATCGTACGGGGAGCCCTCGAGGCGGGTGAGCGCATTGCCGAGCAGCGCGACGTCGCGGCCGTAGCGCGCGTCGTCGACGCCGAAAAACGCGGCCGGAAAGTCTGCCTGAAAACGCTGCGGCGTCAGGTCGCCGCTCTCCCATGCGTCGCTTGCCGCATAGAGTACGGGATACCACGTCGATTCGTAGAGCGTTTCGCCGTCGTCGTGCCACACGGTCTGAAAGAGCCCCAGGACGTGGGCGCTCTTCCCCTGCGCGATGAATCGCCGTTCGTTCCCGATCGCGGTATCGATATCGGCGTAGATTTCGCTCCAATTGCTCGATCCGGGCGCGACCATCTGCTGGAATCCGCCGGAGGCGATCGTCCGAATGAACGGTTCGTAGGTGGACAGATTTCCGTAATGCCAGTTGACGATTACGGCATTCTTCGGAAGCAGTTTCATGATCGAGGGGTCGGCCTCGATCCCGTCGTCCCACAGCATCACCCGAGCGCCGGACGGGGCAATCAGCTTGGCCATCGCGCGGATGTGCGCGGCGTACACCTGCGCGCGGCCGCCGTGGGAGGCAACGTAGGCCCGCGTCGTTCCCAGGCCCAGCGTCGCCGTTTCGTCCGACCCGATGTGAAAGAACGGGGGGTGCGGAACGGCCTGCAATTCTTGGCCGACGATCCTGCGAAGATAGTCCGCGGCCAAACGCGAGCCCGGCGAAAGCAGAAACCCGTGCGGGAGCTCCGCCGCGCTCGCGTACCGCTCGTACTTGAGCGTGTTGTGCATGTGCGCGAAGGTCTGCTGCTCGGGAATCAAGGCTACGTGGAAGCGTTTTGCGTAGGCGTTCAATTCGCGCAGTTGCGCGGGCGTGATGCCGTCCAAAGGCGCCGGCAGCGGGTCGGTCGGCGATACGAAGACGTGCTCCATGTACGGCGAGTAGCCGTTCATCTTGAAAGCCGCGATCGTGCGAATGCGGGATTCGAAATACCGCATCGTCGGTAACGGCCCGCGCGATACGTCGTCCGAAAGAATGCGCCAGCGCAGCGCCGGGCGATCGACGATATGCACGCACGGCAGGGACCATCCGTTCGCATCTCGCGTCGCGAGTTGGGCCAGCGTCATGGCCGCGTAAAAGGCCCCCGCGTCGTCGGCCGCGGCGATGCGCACGCTCGCGCCCGCGACATCGAGCGTGTACCCTTGCGGCGGAAGCGCGGGGTTGCGAACCACGCTGACGTCGGGATATGCGGAGACGGCGAGGGCGGGGAGCCCGAGCGCGCGCCAGCGCTCGTCGATCTCGTCGCGGGCGGCGGGGTCGAAGCCGCTTGCCACCCGGAGCGGGCGCGAGAAGGCGTACGCCCGCGAGCATGCGGCCGGCGCGATCGATTGCGGGCGCGGCAACACGTGCAGCGCCGAGAGGAGCAGAGCCGTCAGCATCGGGCGCGGTCTCCGGCGCTAGGCCGCAACCTGCTCCATCGCCGAATCGCGCGCATCGAACGCTGCCTCGAGTTCGTCGAGGTAGCCGGGTGCGCTTTGGATATCCACGGACGCCGCGCGCTGGGCGAGGGTCACGAGCAGCGTGTCGGCACCGAGCATCGCCACGCTGCGTTCGGGCGAGAGGACCGCGGAACCGTATTCCCTGAAGGCGCTCTGGTTTGCGAACCCCGCCCGCATGAGCAGCGCGTCGAAGCGCGCTTCCATCGGCGCTTCGAGCGGGCGCAGGCGGTCCACCAGCCCGGCCAGCGCCTCCCCTGCGTAGGATCGGACGAGCTCGTCCGAGAGGCGGCGAGCGGCCTCATCGAGATAACCCGGAAACTGGGGTATCATAGCTTTTAGCTCCATCGCATCCATGGGGCGCAGGTACGACGGGGCACGGCGCGGGGCCTCGGACATAAGCCCGCCCCGCGCATCGGCCGACGTTAATAGAGAGAGCAATGGACGCACTTCTGGTAGTGGCGATCGTGGTAGCACTCGGGGCGGCCGGCTATGCCACGATCTTTTTTCGACGTTATGTGAACGAACGGCGCGAGCACGGGCGGGCGGTCGCATTGTTCTCGCGCTACGTGCCCCCGCAGGTGGTTGAGGAACTGCTGGCCCGCAAAGATCCGCGCCTGTTCGAAGCGCGCGAGTACTACGCCACGGTTCTGTGCACGCGGATCCGCAATTTCGCGCTGATCTGCGAGCGACTCTCGCCGGAAGAGACGCTGCGGTATCTCAACGAGTTTTACACGATCGTCGGGCAAGCCGTCCAACGCCATCGCGGCATGATCGAGAGCCTGCGCGGCGATACGGTCACCGCCGTCTTCGGGGTGCTGGTCGAGGAGCAGTTTCAAGAAGAGCGCGCCCTGCGCGCCGCGCTCGACATCATGCGCGTCATGCGCGCGATGGAGCCGCGTTGGCAAGCCCAGGGGCGTCGCTCGATCGCAGCCGGCATCGGCGTGAACTCGGGAAAAATCGTGGCGGGCGACACCGGCTTTCAGCAGCGCCGCGAATTTGCCATCGTCGGCAATCCGGCGCATGTGGCGGCTCGCCTCGAGGAAGCCTCCGAGGAGCTCAACGCCTCGATCATCGCTTCGGCGGCAACCTACGATGCCGTCCGCGATCTCTTTATCGGCGTACCGACGTCGTCGATGCCGCTGCGGGGCCTGCGTAGTTTGCAGAGCGCGTACATCATCCGCGGGCTCACGCGCCGCGCGAGCGACGACCATCTCCTCACGCTCCCATCGCAACAAGCGTTTCACAAGACGGTGGTGCGCTCGTACGAAGAAGCGGCGGCCGGTGCCGTGGAACCCGATGCCTATCTCGCACCCGACGAACTCGCGCCGGAAGACTCGCGCGAGGAACGCGCGACGGTGCCCGCGTCCACCTTCGACGAGCGCGTCAGCTCGCTCGGAGCGACCGGTTTCCGCTTCTCGGCTTTCGATGACGACGCACCGGCGCTACCGGAAGCACCGCCGCTCTTAGGAACGTATGAAGACGACCAAGGCCCTCCCGTTCAATTACCGCCGTAGCATCGCGATCGCCTCGCTTGCACTGCTTGCTCTGTTCTCCGGGCTCGCGCGCGCGCGTGCCGCCGTCATTTCCGGCACCACGTCGAGCACCGTGCTGTGGCTCTCGATACCCTCGGCGGCTCCGGCAGCCGGGAACTACACGATGGTCAATCACGATAAAACGTTTCTTCCGCCGCTGTTAGTCGTTCCGGCCGGGTCGACCGTGCGGTTTCCGAACGAAGATCCGTTCTACCACAGCATTTACTCCGATTCGCCGCTCGACCCGTTCGATATCGGCTACTACGATACCGGGCCGGGCAAGGTCGTGCGCTTCGCTAAAGCCGCAATCGTGAACGTCCGCTGCCACATCCACGTGTATATGCACGCAACCATCGTGGTGGTTGACGGCCCGTTCGCAGAGTCCGTAAACGGGCGCTATCGATTGCAAGGAATACCCAGCGGCACGTACGTGCTGCACGCATGGGACGCCCTCCATGGGGAGCGCGCGCAGAGCATCCGCATACCGAGCGCGGATGCGAACCTTACGATAAATCTTTAGCGACGAGGCGCCGCCCGAATACCGGAGCCTCCCGGTCGAGCGCGGGCGGAGAGATCGCGCCCGAATCCACCAACGCGACAAGCGCGTCGATGCAACGCGCGTCCCACTGAACGCTTCGGCCCGCCAGCAGGCGCCGTCGCGCCTCCTCCACGGATAAGGCCGCGCGATACGGACGCGACGTCGTCATCGCATCGAACGTATCGGCAACCGCGATAATGCGCGCTAGGCGAGGAATTTGTTCGCCGGCGAGGCCGCCCGGGTAACCCGTGCCGTCCCACCGTTCGTGATGGTGGAGGACGCACGGCACGATCGGCTCCATCGCTTCGACCTTGCCGAGAATCTCGATGGCCATACTGGGATGGCTCTCGATCGCTCGCCGTTCGTCCGCATCGAGGGGGCCGGGCTTGAGCAACACGGCATCCGGGATACCGATCTTCCCGAGGTCGTGGAGCAAGGCTCCCGCCCTCACGCGCTCCACCATCGCGGCGCGTTCGCCCATCGCCTCCGCCACCTTCACCGCATAATCGGAGACGCGTTGGGAGTGACCGGCGGTGTATGGATCGCGGCGATCGACGATCGATGCGATGCCTTCCATCGTCTGCAAAAACGTGCTATCGGCAATGCGCTGACGCCGGTTGAGTTCGCGTTGCGCCGCGATCGCCAGCGTGAGGAGCGAAACGAAGAGCAGTGCGATGGCGGTGATGGTAGCGAGCACGACGAAGCGCGTCTCGCCCTGCGTCTGCACGTCGAGTTGCCCAAGCGATATGTCGATTGCCGCGACGGCAACGTATCCGCTCGCGCCGGAAGCCCCAAGCGGCACGTACGCCGTAATGAGGCTATCGCCATCGCGCTGGAATACGGGCGAATCGATGACGTCTTGCGCGGCGATCGCGCGTCGCACCGGACCGGGTTGAGGCGGCGAGGAGCTCGGGTCGAGCGCCTGCCCCGAGGGCGCATAGATGCGTACGTCCCGCACCAGCTCTTGAAAATTCTCGATATCGCGCACCGCGGTGCGGATGCTCGCGAGCGTATCTTGCTTCATGGCGCGTTCGCGGACGTAGATGTTGAGGGCGGGCTGCAGCTGCGCGCTGGCCTGCCCGATGGTCGCGGCGATCAAATCGCGGCGAACGGCCTGCAAATGCGAACTCGCGAGGACGTACGACAATCCCGCGGCAGCGGCCGTCGCGCCGACTAATAGCACGGCGGCAAAACGCGCGAGAAAGCCAAAACGCATGCGTGAAATCCGTTACTTCACGAAACCGGCGGGATACGGCGGAAACGCCCCAAGCGCTTGCGCGAGCATGCCCACGTGGATCGTTTCGACGCCCAAAATCGAAGCGGCGACACCGGCAAGCTGACGATCTTTGAAATCCGGGATCACCGAGAGATACGTGCTGGCCGCTTTCTCCTCGACGACCTTGGCGAATGCGAGGATATCGTTTTCGCTCGCAAGTTGCGGGTAGTGAATCTTCGCAACGGTAGCGGTCGGCGTACCGCCGCCGCTCTGCACCGCGGCGGCGAGCGCTGCGAGATGCGCTTGATGATCGCGGCGGAAAAGCAGCGCCAAAGCGAGCACGTTGGGCGAGAGAAGCTTCGTCGCCGCGGCATCGTCGTAAGCTTTGATGCCCGCGCGTTCGAGCTCGATCGCGGCATTGAGGGTCTGTAAGTCGCCCGGATCCGCGGACGCAGCCCGAGCGACGAGGCGATCGAGCAGCACGACGCCGCCGGCCCCTAGGGCGGAGGCAACGATGAATCGCGCCCGCGTGAACGATGACATAGACGGTCTCCTCAATGACGGTGGACGGCTCGTGCCGTCCACTTAGTATCGGCAGCCGGGAGCCGCGAGCCTCATCCGCGATCGAAGGTTTCGACGATACGCGGCAGCACCTCGGCGGCGGTGCCGCGCAGCAGACAATCCACGCGCTCGCTGATCGCGGTCGGCTCGGGATTGATCTCGGCTACAAATGCATCGCCGGCGTAATGCGTCGCCAGCGCGGCGGCCGGGTAGACCACGGCGCTGGTGCCGACGACCACGATCACCTCCGCTCGGGACGCCGCTTCAACGGCGCGTTCCCACACGGCCGAAGGCAGCGGCTCGCCGAACCACACAATGTCGGGTCGCAGGTACCCACCGCATGCATGTTCGATTGCGTCCTCGGGCAACCCGAGCGAATCCAACGGGCGACGCTGCTCGCAGCCGGTGCAACGGGCCGTGCGAAGGCTGCCGTGCAGCTCCAAGAGACGGCGCGACCCCGCTCGCATATGCAAAGAATCGACATTTTGGGTAGCCAGCGTGAAATCGGATATCCGTTGTTCGAGCGCCGCCAAGGCATAATGCCCGGCGTTCGGCTCGGCCCGGCGATGGGCCGCATTGCGCTCGTTGTACCACGCCCATACCAATCGCGGATCGCGCGCGAACCCTTGCGGGGAGGCGAGTTCCTCGACGCGATGGGTCCGCCACAAGCCTCCCGTCCCGCGAAACGTCGGTAGGCCGCTCTCCGCGGAGATACCCGCCCCCGTGAGGGCCAGAACCGATGTCGCCGCTCGCAAACGATCGCAGAGTTCGTCCACAGGAGCCGCCTTCGACGCCGGGCCCGAACATCCAGCGACCCGGCGCCGGCGTTACGTCTTCGAGGGCACGGCGAAGACCCGCACGAAAGGTGATCCTCGTGAATCAAGACGCCGAGCTTCTCATGGCACGAGTGCGCTCGCGGGATGCCGATGCTTTCGAAGCGCTCTACGACGAGTATCACCGGCTCGTCTACGGCGTAGCATTGCGGATGTTGGGCGATGCTTCGGCGGCGGAGGACATCACGCAGGCGGTATTTTTGAAAGTGTGGAGTGCGCCGGATCTCTTTCGCGGCGGTAATTTCGGGGCCTGGATCGTCCGGGTCGCGCGCAACCGCTCGCTCGATACCCTGCGCAGCCGCGCTTCCCACCAGGAGTTAGAATTGCCCGAAAGCTTACCGGAGGCCGACGCTATGGAAGATGAAGCATTCGCTCGTCTCGATGGCGAGCGCGTTCGCGAGGCGCTCGGCAGGCTACCCGCGGAGCAACGGCAGCCGATCGAACTCGGCTTCTTCGGCGGAATCACGCATGAGGAGATTGCGCGGCGCACGGGCATCCCGCTCGGCACCATCAAGACGAGGATCCGCACGGGTCTTCGCAAGCTCCGTACGTCGCTCGATGGGGTGGTGACCGCATGAACGCGCCGCACGATCCCGCGATGCTCGACGACGTCGCCGTCTATGCCCTGGGCTCGCTACCGGCAAGCGATGCCGAGCGCGTGCGGGCGCATCTGGCTACGTGCGCCGTATGCCGGGCCGAATTGCACGCATTGCAGCCGGCCGTCACCTCACTCGCCGCGTCGGCCGAGCAGAGCCCGGGCGCGCTGCTCAAGGCCCGCGTCATGCGTACGGTTCGCGCCGACGCGCAAGCCCATGCCGTACCGGCAAAGAAACAACCCTCGGTCTGGCCTGCGTATTTCGTGGCTGCCGCCTGCTTTGCAATCGCGCTGATCTCCACGCTCGTGAACCTCTCGCTCGTCGGGCAACTCCGCCAGGCGCAAACCAAGGTCGCTCAGATCGATAGCAACAGCAGCGGGCTCGCGCGGAGTCTAGCCCAAGAGCGCGCGACGCTCGCCGACATCATGGACGACAAAGCCCAGCGCTTCCCCGTCAGCGGCGGCGAAGTGATTCGCGTGCACGACAAGTTGTACATCACCCTGCACGACGTTCCGGCGCCGCCTCGCGGCAAAGTCTATCAGGCCTGGACGCTCGCGAAGGGCGCGAAGCTGATGTCGCCCTCGTTAACCTTCGTCCCGGACCGGCATGGCGTCGCCGTCATCTCGCTGCCCGTCGACGCGCGGCAAACCGCCGCCGTCGCGGTAAGCGTCGAGCCGGACGGCGGAAGCAAACAGCCGACCAGCACGCCCACCTTCGTCGTATCGATCGGTTGACGATGCGCGCATCGCGCATCGACGGCCGCGAAAGCGAAGCGCTCGCCTACCTCGCGCAGGCTCCGTACGACAACGTCTTCATCTCCTATCTCTTGCTGTTCGATAGCGGGGCGCGGGCGCGCCGCAACGTCACGATCGCGCTGGACGATGCCGGCCGCATTCGCGGCGTCGCCTATTTTGGCCGCCAAGTCGTTCTGGCGTGCGATCCGGAAGCCGTCGACGCGATGGCGCTGGCAGCCCGCGATTTTCGGGGCGAGCGCATGATCGTCGGGCCGCGCGAGACGATCGCGGCGTACTGGGAGCGCGTTCGCGAGTGGCACGCGGAGCCTCGCCTGGTTCGCGAGCAGCAACCGGTCATGGCGATCGACCGGGTGCATCTGCAGCCGTACGTGGGCGATACGATCGTGCGGCGCGCGCGCCTGGATGAATGGACCTCGGTTGCCGACAATTCGGCGGCCATGATCGCGCAGGAACTCGGCTACGATCCCCGGCGATCGTCGCCCGATTTCGCGGCCAACGTCCGCGCGATGATCGAGCGCGGGCTGTGGTGGGTCGGGGAATCGCTCGGGCGGCTCTGCTTCTACTGCAATATCGGGCCGTGGACGGCGCAGACGATGCAACTCCAGGGGATTTGGACGCCGCCGGAAATGCGGCGCAAAGGGCTAGCCACCGCATCGCTCGCCGCGATGTGCGATCGTTTGCTCGAGGGATCGCCGACGCTCTCGCTCTACGTGAACGATTTCAACCTGCCCGCCATCGCGCTCTACGAGCGCGTCGGTTTCGAGCGGGTCGGGACGTTGACGACGCTGCTGTTTTAAGCCGGCCTCAGCCGCGGTGGAGCCGATTTTCGACGCTCTCCACCCCGCCCTCAACGGCGCGTTCGCCGCGCGTAAGGGCGTTCACGATCCAGCGTACCGTCGCAACGACGCCGATGACCGCGAAGATGAAGACGATGAAGAAGAACCACGCCGCAGTCTGTGCCAAATGAATCAACGTTTGTTCCATGTCTGGCCGCTTAGCCGCCCGGCCGCCCCTGCCCTGTGCCCCGGCGCTAGTAGGTGACGATGTTGTTGACGAGCGCGGCCAGCGCGCCGTCGATCTGCTGCGCGTGGGCGTCGACCCCGGCGATCCCGTAGGCGTCGATCAGCGACGTGACGCTACGGTAGGCCACATTGGTGACCCCGTCGTCGGCCTGCCATATCAGCAGTTTGAGCGGCAACTCGAGCGCCACCAGCGGGTCGGTCACCATTAAACCCGTTCCGGCCTTGGGGTTGCCGAAGACGAAGAGCATGGTGGGCCGCAGGTGCAACCCGACGCTCTGCGCGGCCGCGGCTTGATCGATTTCGGCGAAGATCGATTGGCCGAGCGCGTTGAGTACGTTGCGCGCCGCCGTCACCGTTGTGGCAAAATCGTGCGCGCTCTGTCGCACGTTGACGCCGTGCGGAGTCATCATGCGATCGCCGCCGCGGCTTTGCCCGTAAGCCCGTGCGCGAGCCGGCTCGCGTTGCGAGCGACCATGCCGTAGATGGAGAGCTGCGGATTCACGCCCAGGCTCGTCGGGAATGCGGATCCGTCGAACACGTAGAGATTTTGAAGTTGATGATAGCGGCCGTGGCCATCGACGATCGATTCACGCTCGTCCGCACCCATCGCGCAGCCGCCCATCACATGCGCGCTGGCGACGCGCAGGCGCAGGATATCCATCGGCAGCGTTGCGATTGCCGCCTTAGCATCGGCGAGGCTTCGGTACGGCTCGGCCGATTCGTGTAACGGAAGCACGGTGCGGGCGCCGGCCGCGAATTGAATCTCGGCCATCGTCACGAGCGCGCGGCGCGCGCCCTCCCACAGGTATTGCGAGATGGGATAATCGAGCAGCGGCGTGCCGTCCGATTTGAGTTCCACCGTGCCGCCGATACTCTGCGCGTGAAAGCCGTCCCGCATCAACGCGATGATCACCTGAATGTTCGGCATCGCCGCGGTGAGGCTCGCGGACGCGGCGCCGAACCCGGGGAGGGTCGTGGCCATCAGGACGGGATGCATCGGCGGAACTTCGAGTTTGTAACCGATCGGTCCGCCGAACGGCTGCGTGTAGAGAAAGTGATCGCTATAAATCGATTGCGGCGCGCCGCTATATGCATCGACGGTCTCGGGCATACTTGCCGACGAGATGACCGTCGGGTGCAAGAACGTCCGCGTTCCTAGGAGGTTATGCGGATTCGGGAGCGCGCTGCGCAGCATCAATGCGGGGTTGTTGATCGCTCCGCCTGCAGAGACGAACGTTTTGGCACGCACCGTGAGCGTGTGCGGGCCGGGGCGCAACCCCGTAGCATCGAGCGCCGCGCATTCAACCGCGACGACGCGATCGTGCTCCACCGCGTAGCGTTGCGCGCGCACGCGGCTGTACAGCACCGCGCCATGCTCCAACGCGCTCGGGATCGTGGTGACGAGCATCGACTGTTTGGCGTTGGTGGGGCAGCCCATCCCGCAGTACCCGAGGTTGTAACAGCCCTTCACGTTACGCGGAATGACGGCGGTCGGGATGCCCAGCTTCTCCGCGCCGCGTCGCAACACCGCGTTGTTTTCGTTCGGCGGTTCGGCCCATGGATGCACGTTCAAGCGCCGCTCCATCATCTCGAACCACGGTTGCAGCAGCTCGGGCGTGTAGTCGGCAAGCCCAAAGTTTTCG
>DAHUXY010000244.1 GCA_027315505.1 Vulcanimicrobiota bacterium
GTCGTTTAGAATGACGCGAACGTCAACGTCGCGGTACTGCGTGCTTACGGCAGCCGAGCCAACCATGTACGGCATTTCGTTGAAAACTGAGAACAGAAGCGTACCCCAATGATCCAGCAAGAGGCAGTTTGGGGAACCGACACCGGAGTTACCCATTATGCCGCCACCTTGTACACGAACCGAAATCGCGAGAACGCGCCGTGAATCCGCTCTTTCTCCGCGACCACGAGCCCCTGGCGCTCGAAGCGCAGCATCATCGCGTGTAGCGCCTTCTCGGACACCTGATCCCGCCGCGCCCAGAAAAACTCGCGGATGAGGTCGCTGCGCGAGAACTTCCCACCACGCGAAAGGATCTGCAGCGCGTGGGATTCACGCTGCACGCGCAGTCGTTGCATCATCGTCATGGGCGACCTCCGTTCGTAAGCGTCCAGAAGCGTTTTCCGCGCGTGAGGGTGCGGATAAAGCGGCGGTCGTTTTTGCAGCGGGCGGACAGTACGCTCTCGACGGACATCGGCGAGCAGCCGACCGACTCTTGCAGCTCCGTGCCGATCTGCATCGCCGTGCGCGGAACGCCGTCGGCCAGCAGCGTAAAGATCGAATCGACGATGGTTGGGGGTTTTGTTTTGGTTATCACGATCGCTCCTTTGCGGAAATGCACGGTAGGGGTCACGCCCATGTCGGCCACCATTTTTTGCAGCGCTTGCACTCGCGATACGGAATCGGAATGACGCGATTCGCTTGGATCGAGCGCAGATCGTGAAGGCCGATGGCGCAAAGAAACTTCTTCATCGCTTCCCCTCATCAGGGAAGGCGCGATAGAGCGAGATGCGCGCGATCTCACCGCGAGCGGCCATAACGGTGAGACGAATGCGAACTTGGTCGGCCGTTGCGCAGGTTGCGGTCGTGACTTCGCGCACGATGTCGTCCTGATAGTGGGAACCACCGCGGTTCAGGACGGCAAGGATTGCCTCGGCTAGGACGTTCGAGTGATTCTTCGGAGCGGCAACGGCCTCGGGGGCAACGGCGACGTACTCGAACGATGCCCTGCCGCTCTTGGCTGGCCGACGTCGGCGACTGAAGCGGCGGGTATCGCCTAAGATACCGTCGATGGTGACCTTCGCCACGCTCGGCGAGGAGAACGGCGGGTCGATCTCGGCCGCGATCTCTTTGATCGTGCGCGCGCGGCCATCGCTGAGCATCTGGAATATCGCCTCGGTCCGAGTCATCGCGCTCCCTTCTTGGTGAACCTTGGAACCGGAATGGACTCAACGCAGTTCACCGCCGCAACGGCTTCGTTCGCGCGTGCGAGCCCAACCGATACGTTGTGCGTGGCGTGGGCTAACCGATGGCACGCTTCCGACAGGCATATCCCGTTCTCGACGATCCACAGGCTGCGCTTCGAGAGGTGCGACCGATAGACGATATGGTGCGCCACAAGAACGCGGTCGTGGCATCCATCCGCATGACGCTGCGACTGACACAGAAACTCGTCGCGCACCATCACGGCCGTGCGCCATTCCGACGCGCGTTTAGCAAAATGGAGTATCTGCACTATCGTTTGCTCCTTTCGAGCCGATTGAGCGCATAGCAAAGCGCGGCCATCCCTATGGCGAACGCGAGAAGCACGACGACCGTCGTCGCGATCATCTGATGGTCGATCATGCTAACAACTCCA
>DAHUXY010000259.1 GCA_027315505.1 Vulcanimicrobiota bacterium
AGCGAAGACGACGTCATGACGATCGCCATCGCGCTCGGGCGGCCGGTCGCGATCGGCTGACGGGACGGCTCGTCGCCCGCATAGAGCGGGGCCGGGTAGGCTACACCGTTGGGACGGGGACGCGCGCGTTTTTCACATCCATGTGAAAAACACTACTCCGTTCGTCGTCGCTCCCGCCCTCCGGGCTCCGCTCCTCCCTCACAGGCCCCGTCCCAACGGTGTAGCCTACCCGGCCCCAATCAATGCGGGCAACGAGCCGTCCCGTCAGCCGATCGCGACCGGCCGCCCGAGCGCGATGGCGATCGTCATGACGTCGTCTTCGCTGAGGGCGAGTTGTTCCATCGCAGCGCGATGCACGTCGATCGCTTCTTCATTCGCGTTGCTTGCAGCACGCTCTTCGCGCAAGCGTTTGATCTCTTCGGTGACGCGTTGCGCGAGTTCCATGGTGACGTCGACGCCGGCTTCGCCGAGCCAGGCCTCGCGCCGGCGTAGGGTGCCTTCGACAAGGGCGACTCCTGAGTGCTTGCCGTATACGAAGCTTGTTTCCGCACCGACCAGTTCGGTCGGCACGGCTTCGTACATGCGGCGATCGATCATCACCCCGTGGGTGTGAATGCCGGATTCGTGGGTGAAGACTTTCTCGCCGATGATCGGCTCGTGCTGCTGCATTGGGATACCGCTCATGCGTTCCATGAATCGCGCGAGATCGCGTAACTTTTCGTACTTGAAGCCAGGGATGTCGATGCCGTAGAGGACGCGAAGGGCGACCGCATATTCGTGTAGCTTCACGTTGCCGGCGCGTTCGCCGTAGCCGTAAGCCGTTACGGAAATGACGCGGAATCCGCACGAGGTCGCGGTGATCGCGTTGATCGTGCCGAGGCCGTAGTCGTTATGCAGATGGGCGACGAGCGGCATGTTCTTCGGCATGGCATTGACGATCCGCGAGCCGTACCAGCGCATCGCTTCGGGCGTGAGGCAGCCGACCGTATCGGGCCAGGCGGGGCGGGCTCCGCCGGCTTCGAGGCCGCGTTTGAAGTATTCGATGAAGTAGTCGACGTCGCCGCGGCTGCCGTCTTCGGCGCCGAACTCGATGCTTTCGACGCCGCACGCGCGCGCGTGCCGAATTGCGTCGCACTGCAACGCGATGTTCGCGTTGCGATAGAATTCCAGGGGTAGATCGAGCCATTGGCTCTCTTCGCGGCCTTCGAAACGCAGCAGCGTTTTGCCGATTTTGTACTTCATGTGGAGATCGGAGCCGCTCGAAAAGATAAAGAACGTCACCTCGCGCGGATCGATACCCACGTCGCGCAGCGTCTTGACGGTCACGTCGATGTCGCTGCGGCTGCTGCGGCACATCACCACGATTTCGACGTCGCCGAGCTCCCCGGCGCGTTTGGCTTCCATGATGAGCTGCAGCGTGGTGCGATCGCCCGCCGACGCGGCCGGGAAGCCGACGCTCATCACGTGCACGCCGACCGCGGCGATCGCCTTCGCGATCTCGAGCTTCTGCTGGGGCGTGTAGCACACGCCCGGCATCTGCTCGCCGTCTCGCAGCGTCTCATCGTAGAGACGGATATCCGAGGGATCGGGGAAAGGGACGGTTTTCGTAAACTCTTTCGGGTTACGAATGAGGCGTTCGATCGGCTCGCGCAGTTCCATGATGTCCTCCGTGGATGGGGTTCTACAGATTGACGGTCGGCTCATCGCGCGGGGCGATGCCCGCATCCACGGCCGCGCTGGATTGAGCTTTGCGGCTATAGATCCGCAACTCGGCGATATCGCGCGGGAACAGCAACTCAAGCAGCCAGTCGAACGCGACGCGAAGTTTACGGTCGAGGCCGGGCAGGCGCAGCAGGTAATAGCTGCGCCAGAGGAACCAGGCGGGAAAGCCGGTCAGTATTCGGTCGCCCGGCAGTTGGGCGACGGCCTTGCGCCCCCCGAGCGACGCCATCATGCCGAGCGAAGTAAAGCGGAACGAAACCGGCGGCTTGCCGCGGAGCGTTGCGACGATGTTGTCCGCGAGGACCGGGCCCTCGCGGATCGCGTGCTGCGCGGTTGGCGGATAGGTGCCGCCCGCGCCGTTTGGGATCGCGGCGCAATCGCCGGCAGCCCATACCCCGGCGAACCCTTCGACACGCATCGTCACGTCGGTCAGCACCGCGCCGCGCTTGTTCAGCGGCAACGCCGTCCGCTCGACCGATGGGCTCGGGGTGATGCCGGCGCTCCATACGATGGTCGCCGTTTCGATGCGCCGCCCACTCTGGAGCACGAGGCCGCGATCGTCGGCCGCGGATACGCCGTCGCCGGTGATGATTTCGATACCACGCGCGGCCAGCGCACGCTCCGAATAGCGCCCCATGTTCGGCGGTAATCCCGGCAACAGCGTGGCGCCGCCTTCCAACAGAATCAGCCGGATCTTGCGTAATGCGACGTTCGGATAGAAGCGCACCACGCTGCGAAAGAGGCCGACCAATTCCCCGGCCGCCTCGACGCCGGTGAAGCCGCCGCCGACCACGACGATGGTGAGCAATCGCGCTTGCTGCTCGGGGTCGGGGGTTGCGTCGGCAAGCTCGAGCAACCAGACCAAGCGATTGCGTAGAATCCCGGCGTCTTCGAGGGTTTTGAGCGCGAACGCGCGCTGTGCGACGCCGGGAAGCCCGAACGTCGACGTCGAGGAACCCATCGCCAGGACGACGTGGTCGTAGTCCATGCTCGCGCTTTGACCGGTTAGCGTATGCGTGTAGCGAACGCTTTTTGCCTCAAGATCGAGTTGCTGCACCTCCGCCAGCACGAAGCGCGTGCGTCGCAGTTGCGGGCGAGTCGGCGTGACGACGTGGCGCACGTCGAGTTCCCCGGAGATCACCTCGGGGAGCATCGGCGTAAACAGCGTGAAATTCTCGCGGCTGATGAGGATGATTTCCGCTTCGTCCGGGCGCAAGCGAGCCTCTAAGCGCTGGGCGACCGCCATACCGGCGAACCCGCCCCCGAGAATGACGATGCGGGGGCGAATGCTCCCCGGCGGGAAATCAAGCATGGTGAACCTCGAGCAACCCGATCAGCCTCCGCATAATCCAGACCCTTCCGTAACGGGCGAGTACTTACCGCCCGACGCGGCTCCGTCCGGCTCCGAACACAAAACCCGCAAAGGCGCAAAAGGTGCCGGCGCGGCGGCGACGGGCCTCGGCTTGCTCGCGCTCAAGTTCAAGGGCCTGTTCGCGGTGCTCTTGCAGTTCAAGTTTTTCTTTATCGGCCTCAAACTGCTCTCGCTCACCTGGCCGTTTCTCCTCACGCTTTGGCTGTATGTCGTGTTCTTCGGCTGGAAGCTCGCGATCGTCATCATCCTGCTCGTCCTCGCGCACGAGATGGGCCACTATGCGGCGTTCCGCGCGTACGGCTTGCCGGTGAAGCTGCCGGTCTTTCTTCCGTTCATGGCCTATACGGCCGGCGCGGTTCCGGCCGATCTCGAACAAGACGCCTATATCGCGCTGGCCGGCCCGCTCACGGGCTTAGCGCTCGCGGCGACGTGTTACGGCGTCGGCCTCGCGCTCCACGATAGCTTTTGGTTTGCGTGCGCCGATTTGAGCGCGTTCCTCAATCTTTTCAATATGATTCCGGTGCCGCCGTTCGACGGCGGGCGCGTGATCGGCGCGGTGTGGCCCGCCCTTTGGGTCTTCGGCTTCGCGCTCTTCATCGGGCTCGCGATCGTGCTGCACATACCGATCCTGTTCGTGCTGATCATCGGGTTGGTGGGCTTACCATCGATGATCTCGGCCTGGCGCGGACACGTCGATCCTCGAGCCGCGCTGATGACGAACGCCGCGCGCCTGCGCGTCAGCGTGTGGTACCTCATGACGTTGCTCGGTCTGATCGTGGTGATGGGCCAGGCCCATGCCCTGACCGCCGGAATCCGCGGATCGATGTGAGCGGCGAAGACGAAACGCCCGATTTCGCGATGCTCCGCGCGGTTGAGGTGCTCGCAAATATCTACGAGCGCAATCGCAAAGCGGCGGACCTGCCGCCGCCGCCGCTCGATCGCCCGGTCGTGCTCTTCAACGAGGCGATTCCCCTCGACGTCACGAGCACGACGCGCGACGAAGTGGAGAAGACGCTCGGGATCGCGTTCGCATATCCGGCGCGCGGCTGGCATACGTACTGTGTGTTCGGAGCCAACCGCACGCGGGAGTTTTTGAGCCTGTTCTACAGCAGCGCCGACCGGCGCCTCGCATCGGCCGAACTCTATCTGCCCAAGAGCGATCGCGCACCGAAACTCGAGGCTAGGGACCTGGGCGGCTTTCGCCTCGTCCCATCGGAAGTAGCACTCGGTACGCAAGTGACGGTGCTCCCGGAGAACTTCGCGCGGATCATGGCGCCGTCGGAGCGCGCCGCCTATGCGGACATCTTCGAAGCGCGCTTCCCGGGCGGCGCCGCTTACGCGATGGGCAACAAGGGCCTGATCGAACGCATCGCGCTCTACGTGCTCAAGCCTTCAACGCCGGTTTCGTAGGCTCGCCCCGTTAGATATCCACGTTCATCATGTCGTCGAACGGCGTGAGCGCGTTGGGATGGAAGTTCTTCAGGTCCTTATTCACGACGAAGATGTCCTCACGGCCGGAAGTCACGATCGTCGGCACCTGTTTCGCGAGCTGTTCGAACACGATGCGATCGTCCGCATTGCGTTGCGCTTGGTCGTAGTGACCGTAGAGATCGTGCATGGCTTTATTGGCTGCGGGGTCGCACCAGCGCGGATCGTTCTGTCCGTTCGGCGGAATTTGATCGCACGCGTAGAGGAATGAAAAATCCCCGATCGGGTCGTCGCCCCACGCAAAAACGATGACATCCCACTTACCGCCGTAAACGATGCCGCCTTCGTTGAACGGCGCGAAGAGCAGATTGGCGGGGTAATGCCGTACGTTGATCTCGACGCCGATCTGCTTCCACCACGAGCGGATCAGTTCGATCTCCGAATCCGTATCTTGCGCTCCGGTCGCGGTAGCAAAATCCAAATCGAGCTTGACCCCATTCTTCTCGCGAACGCCGTCGGCGCCGCGCTTCCATCCATCGGCATCCAGTAACGCGTTGGCACGCGCGATATCGAACGGCGCGAGTTTGATCGACGGGTCGTAATAGGGCGCGTTCATCGGCGCGACCCCTTCCTGTAATATTCCTACGCCATGGCCGATCTTCTCGATGATGGTCTTGCGGTCGATCGCCATCTCCAGCGCTCGACG
>DAHUXY010000289.1 GCA_027315505.1 Vulcanimicrobiota bacterium
GGGAGTACTCCACGAACGAGGTCGGGGCCCCGGTATCGAGCGCCTTTTGGTACTGCTCTTCAAAAACTGAATTTGCGAAGGTGGGGAAGAGCTCGCGCACCCGCATGCCGACGACATCGCGGCCGACCGCCCCAAGCAAGCGTTTGGCCTCTCCGTTCATGAATCGGATCCGCATGTCGCGGTCGAGCACGAAGAACCCGTCGGTGATGCGTTCGAGAACTTCACCGAGATCGACGGGCAGCGTGTGACTTTTGGCGGCTCCCATCCTGTGCTCGCGCTTCCGTTTCAAGTGAAGGCCTCCCTCCGGAGGCGTTAACCTTTTTCGCCCGCGCGACACACTATTCTTAGGAATGGCGGGATGGCGACGCGATGCCGTGGCGGGTTGTGTTCCGTTTTTGTAAAGGACGCGGATCTATCGCGGCTGGAACTGCAGGGAAAGCGAGTTGATGCAGTAGCGCGTTCCTTCGGGGCCGGGCCCGTCGTCGAAAACATGCCCGAGGTGGGAGTCGCAGCGCTTGCAGCGGACCTCGGTGCGAATCATCCCGTGGCTGCGATCCTCGATCAGACGAACGCGCTCCACTTCTTCGGGGCGCGTAAAGCTCGGCCACCCGCAGTGCGATTCGAACTTCGCGTCGGCGGTGAAAAGCTGGGCGCCGCACCCTCCGCAGAGGTAACTTCCTTCGGCGTCGACGGCGAGCAGCGAACCGCTAAACGGGCGTTCCGTGCCGGCTTCGCGCAGAATGTGATAACGCTCGTCCCCAAGTTGGGCGCGCCATTCGGCTTCGCTGCGAAGAATTTCCGGGGTTGGTGATTCGCTCATACGTATAGGAAGAACGTCGAAGCGCGCCCGTCGGATGCAAGCATTCCGCCGCACGACGAGCGAGGCTGGAGCCGTTGATGGGGATTGAACCCATGACCTCGTCCTTACCAAGGACGTGCTCTACCACTGAGCTACAACGGCGTTCCTACTTGGAGCGGGCGGCGGGAATCGAACCCGCGCTGTCTGCTTGGAAGGCAGAAGCACTACCACTATGCAACGCCCGCGTGGTGGGCAGGGCTGGATTCGAACCAGCGTAGCGCTTTCGCGCGCCGAATTTACAGTCCGGTGCCTTTAACCACTCGACCACCTACCCACGCGGCCGTCTCCCGACGGCTCCGGACGGTACGATATCAAACCTCAAGACTCCTCGCAACGACTCTCGACAAAATCCTCGCTGCCGTCGCCCTCGCGGCTCCGCGGAGGGTGCGTGCGAGAGGCGTGGAAGCTCGCGCTCTCCGCCGACGTGGCTCAGCGGCTACAGCAGCAGTTTTGTAAACTGCCAATCGTGGGTTCGAGTCCCACCGTCGGCTCCATTGCTTCGCCCGGGAGACCCTCCATGCAAAGCGTACGTCCCAAGTGGCGCTCGGGCGGCCTCGCGCTCGTCTGCGATCGCTGTTCCGCGGAGCGCATCCCCGAAGAGACACCGGAGATCGCACGGCGGCACGGCGACGTTCGCCTGCGCGATTGGCTCAAGGCCACGCTCAAAGAGCGCGGCCGCTGGGGGCCTATACGGGCGATCTCGACATCGTGCATGGATATCTGCGCGAAGGGCCTCGTAACGGTCTGTATCGCTCCGAGCGACGGCCGCGCAAGCGAGACCTTCGTTGTCGATCCGCTCGAAGATCGCGAGGCGATCTACGAACGCATCGTCGCGCTGTTGGGAACGACGGCGGAGCGAGCGACGGATGCAGGTGGGAGTGTGGGGGCGGCGAGCGATTAACTCAGGGTTGAACCGAGCCGCCCCACACTACCGCCTGCAAGCTCTTACTTAAACTCGAACTCCGCGAGGTTTTTCTCGATCTTCCGTTTGACGCGCTGCAGCGCGTTATCGATCGATTTGACGTGACGGCCGAGATCGCGCGCCATCTCTTGGTAGCTCTTTCCTTCAAGGTACGATTCGAGTACCTGCGATTCGAGATCCGAGAGATTCTGGCGAATGCGCTGCCGGATATCGTCGGAGACTTCCTGCGTCACCACGAGTTCTTCGGGGTCGCCGGATTTCTGCGCCGGCATCACGTCGAGCAACGTCCGTTCGCTATCTTCGTCATAGATCGGCTTGTTCAACGAGATGTACTGGTTCAACGGAATATGCTTCTGACGCGTCGCGGTCTTAATCGCGGTGATGATTTGACGTGTAATACATAGTTCCGCGAAGGCGCGAAAACTCGAGAGCTTGTCGGCTTTGAAATCGCGAACGGCCTTGTACAAGCCGATCATACCTTCTTGAATGATATCTTCACGATCCGCGCCGATGAGGAAGTAGCTCTTAGCCTTGATACGAACGAAGTTCTTGTATTTGTTGAGTAAGAACTCCATCGCAAGGCTATCGCCGCTCTTCGCGGTTGCAACGAGATCTTCGTCGCCGCGTTCGTGATAGTCCAGCCCTGCAGGGGCCGGCTGGGTCATTGCCATGGGTGGTATCTGCCTCGTCTGGGACGCGTGCACGCATGACGCGGGCCGGGGCCCGTCGAGCGCGTCGCACGGGTCGGAGTATAGAAGGGCTCCCCTCCAGCGTCAAGCGTTTTTGCCGTATCGGCCCGATTTTCTAGCGCTCGCGCACCACCGTGCCCTCGGGGCGACGCTGGCGGAGGGCCTCGTAGAGGAGGACCCCGGCCGCGACCGAGGCGTTGAGCGAGGCGACCCCGGCGAGCATCGGAATCTTCACGAGGAAGTCGCAGTTCCTCGCCACCAAGGGGGCGAGCCCGCTTCCCTCAGCCCCGATTACCAGCGCGAGGTCGCGGTTGAGATCGGCGTCGTACATCGGCACCGCCGCCTCCCCGGCATCGGCCCCGGCGATCCAGAGCCCGCGTTTCTTGAGTTCGGCGATCGTCTGCGCGATGTTGGTAACCTGCACGATCGGAATATGTGCCGTCGCCCCGGCCGCCGCTTTGC
>DAHUXY010000017.1 GCA_027315505.1 Vulcanimicrobiota bacterium
GTCCTGGTGAAGTACCGTGCGGGCTAGCTCGCTCTCGGGAAGCGAGAGCGTATCCATCTGCATGGAAGCAAAATAGTTTACGTCGTATGCCGGGCGGGCGCGCAGAAGCGTAGCGATGCGATAGGCGCGATATGGCGGCGCGAACTGCGCGCTTAACCGGTACGGGTACTCGGGGCCGTACATTTGATTGTTCGCCGTCCATACGATTGCCGAACGCGACGGTGCGACGTGCGGAAGCACGTCGCGGGGAACATCCGGATAGTGCTTGGCCAGATCGGCGGCCGGATGGATATATCGCCCCCACGCCGGGTCGCCGGGGATTTGGCCCGCCAGAACGTACGCGACGCGTCCGGTGGTATCGGCGAGGACGAAGTTCTGGGGAGGACCCGTATAGGTGCGCAATGCGGCGAGCCCGCCGCCGATGCTAGCGGCGCTCGCGAGTCCTTCGAACGCGCCTAACGGTGAACGCGGCGTAACGTAGGCGTTCCAGCGAACGAGGACGAGGCGTTTGCCCAGAACGCGGGCGCCGAACAGCGTCGTGCTGCGATAGTATCGCCGCACGACCGTCGGGCCGAAACGCACGCGGATACGCTCGGTATGCCAGTTGCTCGCGGGCAGATTCGGCGGCGCATCGAAAACCGAGAGCGACTCCACGGTGCCGTTGGTCGCGCCCCATGCGAGCGCGTCGTTGTGGCCGAGAATCACGCCGGGAACGCCCGCGAGCGTCGCTCCGGCCGCGTGGTAGCCGGGAGCCTGCAGATCGACGAGATACCACACGCCCGGTATTCCCAGGCGCAAGTGCGGATCGTTGGCGAGCAAGGCGCGACCGGTGAGTGAGTGCGCGGCTCCGGCAGCCCACTCGTTGCTGCCGATCGGTGCGCGCGAAGGCGCGAACGACGCCACCAGGCTTCGACGAAGCGTGCAGGCGAAGCTCGCGGGCTTGAGCGCTGCCAGCCCTTGCGTGACCGGCGCTTGATAACAGGGGTCGCTCAACGGATAGACCGCGTCGTATGCCGCAGCCGCCGAATGCGGCGTCGCGCCGTTGTACGCGAGACTGCGGTTGGCGATGTCGTTCCACGTGTCGGTTAAATCGATGACCGTCGCCATGCCCACGACCAGTGCGTCTTGCGGCCGCCACGGTTTGGGATGGTAGGCGAGGAGACGAAATTCGGGCGGTGTCGGTGCGTGCTTCATCGCGGCATTCACGCCGTCGGCAAAAGCTTGCAGCATCGCGCGGTCGCTCGCGTCGAGCGCATCCCATTGGCGCGCGACCATCGTACGAACCGGAATGGTGCGTGCGGCTTCATCCGTCGAAAGCAGAGGGCTGCCGAGAATCTCCGCGAGCTCGCCGAGCACGTATCGCCGGGTGAGATCGAGCTGGAAGAGCCGGTCGCTGCCCTCGACGAAACCTTGTGCGAAGAAGAGATCGTGCAGATTCTGTGCGCGGATGTGCGGGACGCCGCGGCCGTCGCGCAGGATCTGCACCGGTGCGCGAACCTCCATTCCGGCTATGGTTCCCGATGTTTGCGGCGCCTCGTGCATACCGAGGACCACGTTGCCCGCATACGTCGCGACCGCGAGAAGCGTAACCGCGACGAGCGCGGCGAGCAGCCGTAACACGGTTTTCATAGATCGACGACGGCGTCGTCCCCATCGATCCGAACGGGGAAGGTTGCGACGGGAATGACGGCCGGCAGCGTGAGCGCCTCGCCGCTGCGCACGTCGAACGTCGCGCCGTGGCGCGGGCAGACGATGCAGGCGCCCTCGAGTTTTCCTTGATCGAGCGGCGCGCCGTCGTGCGTGCAGACGTCTTCGATGGCATAGAGCGTTCCGCCGACGTTGCATAGCAAGACGTCGAGCCCATCCAACGCGGTGCGTTGCGTCGATCCGGCGGGGATTCGGGCGGCTCCCGCTACGCGATGCTCGCTCATGGTTATCGTCCGATCTTATGACAGGGTTGCGAGGTGGTGATATCCGCGATGCCAACGACGTGAAAATTGAAACCGGGGCCGATGGTGACGTTCTTGCCGTCGCGCACGGTGTTGACGACGGTCCGTATCAAGCCCGGTATCGGCAGGTATCCGGCGGCCTTTTCGGTCAGGCTCTGAGCCGGCGCCCAAAGCGAACTCTCTCGCGGATCGGCCATCACCTGGACGTGCATTCCGCGGTACACGAGTTCGCGCGGTTCGAGAATCAGCGAGCCGTTGCGATCGCGATTGCTCGCGGCGCTCACTTCGCGCACGTATCCGTATCCGATCGTTCCCGCCGGAAGCAGGTGCCCGTTGACTCTGGCGGTGATCGTGGTTTTAAAGCGGAAACGCTGCCCCGGGTAGGCGACCCCCGAATCGATGCTGTCGAGCATCGTCACCGGAATCGCCGCCACGCAGACCAGGCTCCAGGCGCTCGCAGGCGGCGCTGCGAGCGCGAACGCCGCGCAGAGGGCGGCGAAGAACAGGGTTATCCGTTGGATGTTCATGGCAACCTTTCCGGACGGCCAAACGCAAGCACCCGTTCGCGTTTACGCGAACGGGTGCTTGCAATATCCGGGGGAAAGATTCGAGCGGCTCCTAGCCGACCGAACCCTCCATCTCCATTTTAACGAGGCGGTTGAGTTCGACCGCGTACTCCATCGGCAGCTCCTTGACGAAGAAGTCGAAGAAGCCGTTGACGATCATGGCCGTTGCGTCGGCTTCCGAGAGGCCGCGGCTCATGGCGTAGAAGAGCTGGTCCTCGCCGATTTTCGAGACGCTGGCCTCGTGCTCGACGGTCGATTGCTGTTCGTGGATTTTCATCGTCGGCTTGGTGTCGCTCGCCGATTGCTCGTCCATGATCAGGGCGTCGCACTTCACGCGGGTCTTGGCGCCCACCGCACCGGGGAAAATCTCGACCAGGCCGCGGTACGTCGTCTTGCCGCCGTGCGCGCTGACGCTTTTGTTGGTGACCACCGAGGTGGTATTCGGGGCGGCGTGGATCACCTTCGCGCCGGCATCCTGATGCTGGCCTTCGCCGGCGAACGCCATCGAGAGAATCTCGCCGCGCGCGCCTTCACCCATCAAGTAGATGGCCGGGTACTTCATGGTCAGCTTGGAGCCGATGTTGCCGTCCACCCACTCGACGGTCGCATTCTTCTGCGCGATCGCGCGCTTGGTGACGAGGTTGAAGATGTTGCGATACCAATTTTGGATCGTCGTATAACGGATCGAAGCGCCTTCCATGGCGATGAGTTCCACGACCGCGCTATGCAGCGACGAGGTCGAGAACTTCGGTGCCGTGCATCCCTCGATGTAATGAACCTTTGCGCCCTTGTCGGCGATAATCAGCGTGCGCTCGAACTGGCCCATGTTTTCCGCGTTGATCCGGAAGTAGGCCTGGAGCGGCATCGCGACTTCGACTCCCGGCGGAACGTAAATGAACGAACCGCCCGACCACACGGCCGAGTTGAGCGCGGAGAACTTGTTGTCGGCGATCGGAATGACCGTCGCGAGATACTTCTGGACGATCTCCGGGTACTGCTTGACCGCGGTATCCATGTCGCAGAAGAAGACGCCCTGCTCTTCCAGCTCTTTGGTGACGTTGTGATAGACGACTTCCGATTCGTACTGCGCGGAAACGCCCGAGAGGAACTTGCGTTCGGCTTCTGGGATGCCTAAGCGGTCGAACGTGCGTTTGATATCGTCCGGGACGTCGTCCCACGAGCGCTCGGTGCGATCGGTCGAACGCACGAAGTAGTGGATGTTCGCAAAATCGATTTCGGAGAGCAGCGCCGTATCGCCCCACGCCGGCATCGGCTTGCTGTCGAAGATGTCCAGCGCTTTGAGGCGAAACTCGCGCATCCACGCGGGCTCGCTCTTCATCTCGCTGATCCGCTCGACGATCTCGCGCGTCAGGCCCTTGTCGGACTTGAAGACGTACTTGCTCTCCGAGTCGTGGAACCCGTGGCGGTAATCCTCGTCGAGCCCCTGCGGGGTCTGAAGTTCGGTCGTCATAGCCTCCCGAGCGTATCCCCCGCGGAGCATATAGTCAAGATAGTGAAGTCTCAACTTCAAAAACTCCTGGAGGCATCGCCTCTTTACAGGGGGGGGTGCAGGGGGTATGATGGTCGCCGGCCCTCGGATGGGAGGACCACGGTTATAGGGTGGGCGCGCCCTTTACGCGCCATCGCGACGAGTCGCCCGTGCACCGCTAAAAGCGCCGGCAAGAGCTTGTCGATAGGTCGGGGACGTGACTGCACCGCAGACGCCAGCCGACGAAGTCCGGAGGTGGGATTCCCCCGAGGTCCAAGGAGAGCACAGTAATTGAAGGCACTCGGTACGCACATTGTGTGTGAGCTGTCTGGGTGTAGCACCCAGGCACTAACAGATGTGGATGCGGTCCGCGAAATGATGGTGGGGGCCGCGAACGCCTCCCGTGCGACGATTATGGAGGTCGCATTCCATCGGTTCGAACCGCAAGGCGTATCCGGCGTGGTCGTCCTCGCCGAATCGCATATTTCGATCCACACCTGGCCGGAGACCGGCTACGCCGCTATGGATTTTTATACATGCGGCGACCATACCGACCCGTGGCTCGCTTGCGAGTTTGCGGCGAAGGCCTTAAGCGCCACCTCGATGTTGACGACCGAAGTCAAGCGCGGGATCGCGCAATCGAGCGGCACCTTTACCCACGTGGTCACGCGCGATCACGAAACGAGTACCCTCTCCGCGTAGCCGGCAACGGCTCCCTCGGAATCCCAGAATCCCATCGCTCCGGCGATGGGATTTTTTTTGTCGGAGCTTAAGGCCGGCCCAAGGGAGCAAGGGTTTGCCGGGACGGGGGCAAACTGCGATAAAGGTCACTGTTAAATAAAGATGGGAGTTTCTTTTTCATGAAACTGACCAACCGCCCCCTCGTTATTCTAACCTTCGCGCTGATTGTCGCCGCCGCCGGATGCGGAGGCGGCTCCACCACCTCGACGCCGCCGACGGCCGGCCCCACCACGGCGCCGACCACCAGCCCGACGTCGAGCCCGACTTCGTCGCCGACGACTTCGCCGAGCACCGCCCCGGCGGCGACCTGGACGTTCGGCGGATCGACCGGAACGCTTACCGCGACGTCGGGGCAAGCCGGCACGATAAATCTGGCCGCCTATCATGGCATCACGTTCTCCGCGACTTTTGGGGCGGCGAACGCGAACGGCACCCTTGCTGTCAGCGATGCGCTCAACAATGGCGCGGACGTAACGCCGGCTACGCTTCCGGCTGACAATGCGACGACCGGCGCGGTGCCGATCATCTACGTTTCGTTCTATAACGGCAGCACGACGAGCATCGGATTCGGATCGCAGACCCCGGCCATCACCGTCACCGATACGGCTGGCTTTGCACCGGCGACGACCTGCGAGCTCGACGTGTATTCGAACAACGGCGGCTCTTCGACCACCTGGAACTCGGTAGCGGGGGGCGGTACGATATCCGGCACCACCGCGACGATTCCACCGGTAGCTCTCACGGGGAGCATGACCGTCGATTTCCAGTCCGGTCAACAAATCATCGCGGTTGCCTGCCATTAAGCGAGGATGACCTCGAAGCCGGAAGGGCGGCGCGAAAGCGTCGCCCTTCGACTTTAATCGCGAGGTGGGTAGCGGCGGCCAGCCAATCTAGCAGGGTCATGCCCAAGACCGAATACTGGCAATGGTACGTCGAGGAATCGGCCCCGACTGAGCAGCACCACCATGCGATCGACGAAGTCTACTTCGCCGGGCGTTCCGAATTTCAGCAAGTCTCCGTCATCCGCACGCCCGTCTTCGGCAAGATGCTGATTCTCGACGGCGACACCCAGAGTTCGCAGAACGACGAGAAGATTTACCACGAAACGCTGGTGCATCCCGCGATGGCCGCGGCGGCGGATCGCAGCGAGGTGCTGATCCTCGGCGGCGGCGAGGGCGCGACGCTGCGCGAGGTGCTGCGCGATCCGAGCGTGCGCCGCTGCACCATGGTCGACATCGACGGCTTGGTGGTGGAGCTCTCCAAGAAATATCTTCCCGAATGGGCTGACGGTGCGTTCGAAGACCCGCGGGCCCGCGTGATCGTCGGCGATGCGCTGGCGTTCATGCGCGAGGATCACGATACGTACGGTATCGTAATCTCCGATCTCACCGAGCCGCTCGAGGATTCTCCGAGTAACATCCTGTTCAACGAAGACGTTTTCGGGCTGATCAAATCCCGCTTAGCCGAAGACGGCGTTTACGTGCTTCAGGCCAGCACCGCG
>DAHUXY010000036.1 GCA_027315505.1 Vulcanimicrobiota bacterium
GTTCGGACGCTCGTATCCTTCGACATAGATCCGCCGGATGATCGATTCGAGGTCGGGCTCCTCGATACTGACGTCCTCCACCCGGTAGGTCTCGCTCGCGAGGCGAATCAGCAGGTCGGCTCGCTGGGCGTTGCGGTCGAAGCGAAAGCGGGCGGTGATGCCGTCCGATTCGACCAGCTCGGTACCGGTCAAGAACGGTGTGCCAACCGGCTCCGCGAAGCGAAAGACCAGGGTGCGGAAACGGCCGTACTCGTCCTTGATCCGCTCGAGATCTCCATCGAAAATAATGGTGCCGCGATCGATCAAGATGATACGCCGGCATAGGCGCTCCACGTCGGCGAGATCGTGAGTGGTGAGAATCACGGTCGTTCCGCGCTCCGCGTTGATGCGAGCGATGAAATTGCGGATCGCGTCCTTGGCCACCACGTCCAGGCCGATGGTGGGCTCGTCGAGATAGACGATCTTCGGATCGTGGAGCATCGCCGCGGCGAAATCGCCGCGCATGCGTTGCCCGAGCGAGAGCTGCCGGACGGGCGTGCGTAAGAACTCGTCCATCGCCAGCAGTTCGATGAAGGCGTCGAGGTTACGCCGGTACTGCGGGCGCGGGATGCCGTAGATGGCGCGCAGGAGCTCGAAGGACTCGACCAGCGGCAAGTCCCAGTAGAGTTGGCTGCGCTGGCCGAAGACGACCCCGATATTGCGGGCGTTTTCCCGGCGCCGTTCGTACGGCACGATGCCTGCTACGCGCACCTCGCCGGCGCTGGGCACGAGGATGCCGGTGAGCATCTTGATCGTCGTCGATTTTCCGGCGCCGTTCGGGCCGATGTATCCCACCAATTCGCCCGGTTCGAGCGCCATCGTCACGTTCTCGACCGCGACGCGCTCCTCGCGCTCGCGCGAAAAGAGTGTCCGAACCGCGCCGAAGGGCCCCGGAATTCTTCGGACGGTGCGGAAGACTTTGCGCAACTCGCGCGTCTGGATGATCGGCGGCACCCGTCTGGCTTCGAAGCGCGGCTGCCCGGCTCCCCGCACGTGCAGGAACCTACGGAGTAATCGCTGTGATCGTGACGATTTCGAATCAGTACGGCGCCGGCGCGGTCGCGATCGGCCATCGCGTCGCCACGCTTTTGGGATATGCGCTGGTCGATCGCGAACTGCCGATCGTCGTCGCCAAACGCATGCGTACCACGCCGGAGGAGGTGGAGGCCGTCGAGGATGTCGGCCGATCGCTCGGGGAGCGGCTGCTCTCAAGCTTGGAGATGTCGACTCCCGAGGTCAACGCGACCCATTTCGCCGAGAGCTTCGACGAAGAGTATCTGCGCGAAGTCCAGGAGGCGGTGCGGGAGTACGCGGCGCGGGGAGATACGGTCGTCGTCGGGCGCGCCGCCGCGCTGATCCTCGGGCGCCGGCCGGACGTGTTACGCGTCTTCATGCACGCGCCGCGCGATTGGCGCATCGAAAACGTCGCCCGCGATCTCGCGCTCGAGCGCGCGACGGCGCAGGCGGAGGTCGATCGCATCGACCGCGCGCGCAAGGCGCACCTGCGCGATTGGTACGATGCGGAATTCGGCAATCCCAAACACTACGATCTCTCGATCGACACCGCCGCGTTCGGCGTGGAGGGGAGCGCCGCGCTCATCGTCGCGGCCGTGGCCGCGCGATCGTGAGCGAACGCCCGCCGGCACGACGTACGCTCTCGATCCTCGCATCGCTGCGGTTTCGCGATTTTCGGCTGCTCTGGATCGGCCTGCTGATCTCGAACCTGGGCACCTGGATGCAGTTTACCGCGATGGGATACTACGTCGCGCAGCTTGCCGTCACGCCGCACCGCGCCGCACTCTACCTAGGCATCCTCGGAGCCTCGCGCGCGCTCCCCGTGCTGCTGCTCTCGCCGATTGCCGGGGTCGTGGCCGATATGGTTCCGCGACGCCGCGTGTTGATGCTCGCCAACGGCGCGATGGCGCTGGCCGCCCTCGCCCTCGCCCTGCTGGCGAGCTTCCACTCCCTGAGCCTGCTTTGGCTGGCGATAATTTCGGTCGGGAATTCGGCCGCGCAGTCATTCGACTCACCGACGCGACAGAGCTGGGTGCCGATGTTGGTCGATCGCGCTTACGTCGGCAACGCCATCGGATTGAATTCGGTCGCGTTCAACGCCCCGGCCGTGATCGGCCCCGCCATCGCCGGCATCCTCATCGTGTGGGTCGGGGTCGCCGGATCGTTCTACGTCAACGCGTTCGCCACGCTCGCCGTGGTGGTCGCAGTGGCGATGATGGCACCCTCTCCCCCCAGCCAGCGCCGTCACGAGTCGATGTTGACGTCGATCCGGTTTGGCGTAGCGTTCTTGGTGCGGCACAAGATTCTGCGGTGGATCGTCGGGTCGTTCGTGCTCACCGCGATCTTCGTGCGTCCTTACAGCCAGCTGATTCCCGCCTATATCGTGAACACGTTGCACGGGGGCGCGCAGCAGCTGGGCTGGGCGGTGGCCGCGGTAGGCATCGGTGGATTCGGCGGAGCGTTGCTCACCGCGCACTTCGCGCAGTTCGAACGGCGCTCGATGCTCTGGCTCGTCTCCGCCCTCGGCATGTCGGCGGGCGTGCTCGTATTGGGAACGGTCTGGTCGATACCGCTCGCGATCCCGGTGCTCTTCGCGATCGGCGTCGGGACGCTCGCATATTTGGGAGCGTGCAACACGATGATCCAAGTGCTCGCTCCCGACCAGGTGCGAGGGCGCGCTATTTCGGTGTATACGATGATCGCCATGGGCGTGGTTCCGGGAGGGTCGCTCGTGGTCGGCGCGGTCGCCTCGATCGTCGGCTTGCATATCGCCTTCGCGATGGCCGGCGGCATCTGCATCGTAGCGATTCTCGCGGTGTGGATCTTCGTGCCGATCGTACGAAGCATCTAGCTGGGGCAAAAAAAAGCGAGCCGCCCATGCGACTCGCGGGTATAAAAAACGCCGGAACGACTAGGCTGCGACAGCCTTTTTCCGGCGGGGGGCTGCTTTGCGGGCCTTGCGGCGGGGAGCAGCTTTACGGGTGGTCTTGCGAGCCGCGGTCTTGCGCGTTGCCTTCTTGCGAGTGGCCTTCTTACGCGTTGCCTTCTTGCGGGTCGTCGCTTTTTTACGGGTCGTCTTTTTGCGGGTGGTCTTGCGAGCCGCGGTCTTGCGCGTTGCCTTCTTGCGAGTGGCCTTCTTACGCGTTGCCTTTTTGCGGGTCGTCGCTTTTTTAGCGGTGGTCTTTTTGCGGGTGGTCTTGCGGGCCGCGGTCTTGCGTGCTGCGCGTTTCGGCGCTGCCGCCTTCTTCGCGCGTTTCGGCGCCGCCTTTTTCGTTCGTTTGACTGCCATGTGTGTGGAGTCATCCTTTCTCTGGCTACGGAGCAGCCAGGGTTGTTGCCTACCTTATACAGTATTACGAGGAGTTATGCAAGTTTTGGTGATATCGCGGAGCGCACGCGGATGCGCGTAAACAATGACGGCGCACGCATCGACGTGCAAATCGACGGGGATGCGGAGCCCGCAATCGTACTGCTGGCAGGCTTTCCGCTAACGCGCGACATCTGGATACAGAACGCGCGAACGCTGGTCGCAAGCCATCGCGTCATCGCTCCGGACCTGCGCGGCACCGGCGCGTCGAGCGTCCCGCCCGGGCCGTATCTTATGGAAGCGATGGCCGGCGACGTCGCCGCCGTGCTCGACGCGCTCGGCATCGAGCGCGCGACGATCGTGGGCCACTCGCTCGGCGGTTACGTCGCGCTGGCGTTCGCGCGAATGTATGCTGAGCGCGTCGAGCGCCTTGCGTTGGTCTGCAGTCGCACGGCCGCCGACACGCCGGAGCGCGCGCGATGGCGCAACGAACTCGCGGATCGTGCCGAGGCTACGGGGAGCGTTGGGGAGATCGTGGATGCGGTGATACCGACGCTGTTCGCGCCACAGACCGCGCGACTGCATCCCGAATTGGAGCGGTCGGCTCGCGAGATCGCCGGACGAAACGGCGTTCGCGGTTTGGCCGCGTTACTGCGCGGCATGGCGCTACGCGATCCCGCCGACGACATCGCGCCGGATTTGGACATGCCGGTGTTGGTGGTGGCCGGAGCCGAAGACCGCGTCGTGGCTCCGGCGGAGTCGGCCGCGATGGCGGCGTTATTTCCGAATGCGCGCTTGGAGATGTTCGAAGCGACCGGACATATGCCGATGCTCGAGGAGCCGGAACGGCTGGGGCGGGTACTCCTGGAGTTTCTAGCGGACGACGGGTAGCCGCCGGCGCTGGCGCCGGAAGAAGTT
>DAHUXY010000038.1 GCA_027315505.1 Vulcanimicrobiota bacterium
TCAAGAGCCTGCGCGGCGAACCGCTCGAAGCCACGCGCGTCGAAGCGGGCGGCATCCCCGGCGACCGCGTATCCTCACTCGTCATCACGCGCGGGCACGCGCGAGTGGGCAAAGCCTATCGCGGTAAGGAAGACGAGCGGCTGCATCGCTTCGACTGCGGCGATGAGGCCGTCGCCGCAGCGGACGAACGCGGCGTGGAGCTCGACGTCGTCGCGGCGAGCGGCGGCCACGAATACGATGCCGCGCCCATCTCGATCGTCGTCGACCGTTGGATGGACGGCTTGAACGCGGCCGTCGGCTTCCGCGTCGAACATCAACGCTTTCGTCCGAATATGTTCCTGGCCGCGCCCGCCCACATGGATCTGGACGAACCGGCACTCATCGGCCGCTCGTTGCGCGTCGGCACGGTGCGGCTAAAGGTGCGCGCACCGATCGGCCGATGCATCACGACAACGTACGCTCCGGGCCCCGGCGCGTCCGACCCCGCGATCTTGCGGTACATCGCGGCCGAACGCGGCAACGCGATGGGGATTTACTGCGACGTGTTGCGAGCCGGCACGGTGCGCATCGGCGACGTGCTGGTTTTAGAGGAGCGCTGAACTTCGCGCACGATCGCTTCGAGCGCGTCGATATAGGCGAGAAAGCGCTCGCGCCCGGCGGCGGTGATGCGCACGATGGTCTGCGGCCGGCCTCGCCCCGTAAGCCGCTCCGTCACCACGATGCCGTCTTCCGCGAGCGCGTGCAGATGGCGGTTCAAATTTCCGTCGGTGAGATCGCATGCTTCTTGAAGTTGCGTAAACGTCGCGCCCGGCGGTTGCGCGACGAGCGAGGAGCAGATGGCCAAGCGGCCGCGCTCGTGAAAGACGCGGTCCAGATGCGTCGCGCTCATGCCGGCGTCCGGTCGCGCAGCACGAACGCGCCGATCGCGATCTGTCCGATACCAAAACCGCTCGGAAGCACCCACCATGCCAGCGCAACGTGCGGCGGCACGCAGAGTAAGCCGATGCCGGCCAGCAGAAACAACGCCGCGATCGGAACGACCGCGCGCGGCACGAGCGTGCGCGACGCGAAGAGTCCCACGCCGTAGCAGGCGTACCAGATCCCGGGCAGATACGCGAGCTGCCCGCCCGCCACGAGCGCAAACGAGAGCGCCGCGCCCAGCACCAGGGCCGGAAGAATCGAGAGCCCGACCGTGCGCGTCTGCCAGCGATCGCGCGCGCTCGCGTCGTTCACGAACCAATGCGCGATCGCCCCGTAATTCACGACGGCCGCCAAGGCGCAGCACGCCAGCCACAGCGCAAAGTACGAACGCCCCTGCGCGGCACCGGCGGGATACGGCACGAGGAGCGCCTGAACGACGCCCGCCGCCATGGCAAACACGCCCGACGCGATCGCGGCAACGCCCGAGTATCCCTTGAAGCGCTGCGTCATCGCCAAGCGTTCGCGCACCTCGGCGATATCGATCAGCGCGCGTTCCAAGTCGTTCATACGTGCATACTTTGTATCACAGAGCGGGCGTCGCGGCAAACGTCCTCCGCGGCGTCGCGCAGGGCACCGCGGCTTGCATGGAAGGGCAAGGGGGCGAGCGCGGTTTTTCACTCGTCGAGGTGCTGCTGGCCGCTGCGATCGCGGCGATTGCGACGACGGTGCTGGTCACGCTCGCCCATCACTTGGCACGGGCTATGCGAGCGCTCGACGACCGGCTCCAGGGTAGTTCCGCGGCGCACGTGCTGCTCGACCGCTTGGAGGGCGACTCCCAGGCCGCTTGGGCCGTGTGGGTGCCGCCGCTCGACATCGAAGGCGACGACAATCGCGACGGACACGAGGTGGATTTCTTCGCGCAAGACGCTTCGCACCGCGGGTACGCATGGGCCTATCGTTTCGATGCCGCCGCGCATGCCGTCACGCGCTACGCCTATGCGGCCGGTAGCGCGCCGCTCTCCGGCGTGACCTACCGGCCCATCGATGCGTTCTCGGCGACCACGTCGCCCGCCGGCGCGATCGGCAACCGCGCCGCTGCGGCGTACGATCCGCTCTTTGCATCCGCTCGGGTAGATTCGTACGCATACGATTACGGCACGCCGTTCGGTGCGATCGGGGGAAACGCCATCACGCGCGTACGCGTCGTCACCGCCGGCGCCGATCTCGCCACGCTGCTTGCCAGCGCGACCGCACCTTCGCATTTTACGGTCGTCGTCACGTACACGCCGCCGCCCGCTCCGCTTGGTACGCCAATCCCGACGCCGCTGCCGCTCGCGCCGTTCGGCCCGTGACGGTGCCGCCGCGGGAGTTCGCTCCCGTGCGTCGCATTGACGAAGGTACGGCGTTACAGTCAAGGAGCGATGCATGTTCGAAGGACGCGTTGCCATCGTTACGGGCGGGACGCGCGGCATCGGCGCCGCGATTACCGAAATGCTCGCGAAGTCCGGCGCCCACGTCGCGGCCGGATACAGCAAGGGCAAAGAGCCCGCCGAAGCCTGCGTTGCCCGGCTCAAGGCCGACGGCGCTTCGGTCTCGTGCCATCAAGGGCGCGTCGACGATTTTAGCGATTGCCAGCGCGTCGTCGACGAGGTCTTGGAGCGATTCGGCCGCGTGGACTACTTGGTCAACAACGCGGGCATCACCGTGGATAAAACGCTGCGCAAGATGAGCAACGACGATTGGCACAACGTGCTCAACGTCAATCTCAGCGGCGCATTTCACATGACCAAAGCGGTCCTCGAGCACATGATCGCACGCGGCTCCGGGCGCATCGTCAATATCAGTTCCGTCATCGGCGAGACGGGCAATGTCGGCCAAGCGAACTATGCCGCGTCGAAGGCCGGGCTGTTCGGCTTCACCAAATCGACGGCGCTGGAACTGGCCAACAAGGGCATCACCGCGAACGTCGTGGCGCCGGGCTTTATCGCCACCGAGATGGTTAAGGCCGTCCCCGAAGCGGCGCTCGCCAAAGTGATCGAAAAAATCCCGCAGCGGCGGCTCGGCGACCCTGCGGAGGTGGCCCGGGTCGTCAAATTTCTGCTGGAAGACGGCTCGAGTTACATCACCGGGGCCGTGTACACCGTCAACGGAGGCCTCGATATGTAGTCCGCTTGACCGGCAAAGCGCCCGCGTAGGTATATGCAGCGATAGCACAAAAGTAGCAGGGCATGGACGCAACCTCGACCTTTGGGCATTCCGCGACCCTGCGAAGCCTCGCCGGCCGCGTGGCCATCGTCACGGGAGGCTCCCGCGGTATCGGCGGAGCCATCAGCCGCGTGTTCGCCGCCGACGGCGCGACCGTCGCAGTGATCGGCGTGGCGCCCGATCGCGAGCGGACGGCCGAACTGCGCGCCTCGCTCAACGGCAGCGCGCGGCTCGTGCATTTTTACGAAGCCGACGTCGCCGATTACCCCCAGTGTGAAGCGGCGGTGCGAAACGTCATCGCCGATCACGGACGCGTCGACATTCTGGTCAACAACGCGGGAATCACGAAAGATCATACGATTCGCAAGATGACCGTCGAAGAGTGGAAAGCGGTTCTGGACGTCAATCTGTCCGGACCGTTTTTTATGATGAAGGCCGTTCTCGAACACATGATCGAGCGCAAGTACGGACGGATCGTAAACATCAGCTCGGTGGTCGGACACACCGGGAACTTCGGCCAATCGAACTATGCGGCCGCCAAAGCGGGGTTGCTCGGACTCACCAAAACCGTCGCGCTCGAAACCGCTCGCGCCGGCATCACCGTCAATGCGGTCGCACCGGGTTTTACGGCCACGGAGATGGTGAAGCTCATGCCGCAGGCCGCGATCGATCTCGCAAAGAGCCGCACGCCGCAGGACCGCCTGGGCGAGCCCGATGAGATCGGCCGCGTCGTGCGCTTTTTAGTCGACGAAGGCTCGAGCTTCATCACCGGCGCTACCTACGACGTGAACGGAGGGATGTTCATGTGATCGGGTCGCTGCCGCTCGAGGAGTTTAGCTACGGCATGGACATCGGCGGCGCCGATCCCGCCGCGCTCAACGATGCGCTGCGCGCCGTGACGATGGACGTCATGAGCGATCCGCTGCGCATGGGGACGCTGATGACGTCGTTGATGCTGGCCCAGCAATCGGTCGCGATGAACACGCTCCGGCGCATGCAAGGCGAGAATCCGCCGCCGGTTGCGGCGGTCGCGCCCGGCGACCGCCGCTTCAGCGACCCGGCCTGGACGAGCAACCCGTTCTTGATGGCGATGCTCGAAGAGTACTTGGTGCGGCGCCAGCACGCGCAGCAACTCATCGATCAGTCGCGCTTACCCGAAGCCACGCGTCGAAAAGCGCGGTTCGCGATCACGATGATGATGGACGCGCTCGCCCCGTCCAACGTGCCCTGGCTCAATCCCGCGGTGATCAAAGAAGCGCTCGATACCGGCGGCGGCAGCTTGGCGAAGGGCATGGCGGCGTTTCTCGACGACCTCAAGAACAACGGCGGCTATCCCAAACACGTCGACGCGTCCTCGTTCGTCCTGGGCGAGAACATGGCGGCAACGCCCGGCGAAGTGGTCTTTCGCAACGAACTGATCGAGGTGCTCGCGTACTATCCGCAGACGCCTACGGTGTACGAGCGTCCGTTGTTATGCATCCCGCCGTGGATCAACAAGTACTACATCATGGATATCGCGCCCGGGCGATCCTTCGTCGAGTGGGCGGTGCGGCACGGGCACCAAACGTTCATGATCAGTTATCGCAATCCCGACGAAACGATGCGCGATTTCACGATGGACGACTATTTGCGGCTCGGGCCGTTGGCGGCGCTCGACGCCGTGCAGCGTCTCACCGGCGCAAAACGCGTCAACCTCGCCTCGCTCTGCCTGGGTGGAACGATGACGGGTATTCTGCTCGCGTACCTTGCCAAGCACGGTCAGGCCGACCGCGTCGGCGCCGCGACGATGACGAATACGATCCTCGATTTTGCCGAGCCGGGCGATCTGGGCGTGTTCACCGACGAAGCCTCGATCGCCAAGCTCGAAAAGACGATGAACGAGCGCGGCTTCCTCGAGAGCAAAGAGATGGAAGGCACGTTCAATTGGATGCGTGCCAACGATTTGATTTGGAGTTACGTCGTCTCCAACTGGTACATGGGCAAGAAGCCGCCGGCATTCGACATCCTCGCGTGGAACGGCGATGCGACGCGTATGCCCGCCGCGATGCATTCCCAGTATCTCCGCGCGTGCCATCTGCACAATCTCATCGTCAAGCCGAATGCGTTCGCGATCGAAGATACGCCGATCGATCTCGGGCTCGTTCGCACGCCGCTCTATATCTTGGGCGCCGAGGCCGACCACATCGCACCGTGGCGCACCACGTATATGACCACGCAATACGTCGGCGGCGAAACCCGGTACACGCGCACCAACGCGGGCCACGTTGCCGGAATATGCAACCCGCCCGGCAACCCGAAAGCGTGCTACTGGACCAAACCGCAAGCCGAGCCCGGCGAGACGCCCGACGCGTGGCTCGAAAGCGCAGAGAAACGTAACGGGAGTTGGTGGGAGGATTGGGCCGCGTGGGCCGGCGAGCACGGCGGCTCCATGCGCGAGCCCTACGCGCTCCCCGCTTCCGGAGAGCCCGCACCCGGACGATACGTGCGCAACGAAACCGCCGCGCCGCTCGACGTTACCGCACCCAAACAACGGGCGCCCCGAAAACGGGCGACGGCCAAACCGCAACGCAAAGGTGGAGGACGCTCATGAGTACCCGCGATTACACGTCGATGAAGGGCCTGGGCGAGTTCATTCGCACGCAGCGCGAACTCGCCAACCTTTCGCTGCGCCAGCTCGCCGATTTAGCGAAAGTCTCAAACCCCTACTTGAGCCAAGTCGAACGCGGCCTCTACAAGCCCTCGGCGGAAGTCCTCAAGCAACTTGCAAACGCCCTGCACCTCTCCGCCGAGACGTTCTTCATGCAAGCCGGGTTGCTCGACGACGACGTCTACAAAGAAGCCAGCGATCAAGTGGAATCGGCGATCAAACTCGATCTGCGCCTTACGCCCGATCAAAAAGACACGCTGATTCGCGTCTATCGCGGCTTCGTCGGGGACCGTTAGCCTTAGCCGGCACGGCAATGCGGGCGAACGCTCCTATGCTTGGCGGCGCTTCCGCAGGCCCAAAGGGGGGGCTGTAGGGGCACCGGAGTTGACGGGTCTAGCAGATGCTTGGTATACTTAGCACCTAGAACCGCCGATCAGGAGATAGCACCATGAGCACCTACACCGAATTTGCCCAGAAGGTCCAGAACGAGTTCCTCAACAGCCTCAAGGCCGCCCAGGAACTCAACGTCAACTCCTTTGCCGCCTTCAACGAACTGCTCGCGCAGGTCCCCACCGCGAAAATCGACCCCGCCACGACCGAGCTGCCGACCCCGACCGACATGGTAGAGCACGCGTTCGCCTTCACCAATCAAGTATTGGAAACGCGTAAGGCCTACGCCGTCAAGCTCGCCGAACTGGCGACCGAGACGCAGAAACAGCTCGCGCAGACCGTCGCCCGCGTTGCGGAGTCAGCGAAGGGCTAATTCCCCACGGCCGGCTGCCGCGGAAAGCGCATTACCACGGTCGTCCCTTGCCCGGGAAGGCTCTGGATCGCGATACTTCCGCCGATCCGGTCGAGCGCGCGTTTCGCAATCGCCAAGCCCAGGCCCGAGCCCTCCGCTTGCGTTCGCGCGCTCCCGCGGTAGAAGCGGTCGAATGCGTGCTCGATATCCACCGCATCCATGCCGGGGCCCTCATCTGCGACCGTCGCTCGCGCATAGGCACCGTCACTATCGACGGTAAAGCGCACCGGCGAGTCCGGCGCGTATTTGAGCGCGTTTTCCAGAACGTTTTTCATCGCTTCGTAGAGCTCGGCATCGTCGCCGACGATGGCCGGCGCGCCCGCGTGGGTGTAGCGAATACGGCCCGCGGCAATCGGTTGCAGCGCATCGACCGCTCGCTGCCCCAATCCGGCGAGATCGATCGGTTCGCTGCGCAGGCCGCCCTTACGCTCGAGGCGCGCGAGAAAGATCAGCTTCTCGATAACCGTCCGCATGCGCCGGCTCTCCGCCAGCATCGTTTCGTGCACGCGCGAGATTCCGTCCGGGTCGCGCACGACGCCCTGCTGCAATGCGTCGAGGTATCCCATCACCACCGTGAGCGGCGTGCGCAGTTCGTGCCCCGCGTCGGCGATGAATTGCCGCATCTCGGCTTCGTTGCGCAGACGCTCCGCCGTCGCCGCGCTCAAGCGGTAGGCGACGTCGTCGTACGCGCCGGTAAGGTCGCGCAGTTCGGTGTTGCTGTGCAGCAGCGGCTGCGGCGTGAAATCCCCATCCGCGATCTTACGCAAGGCGTGCGTGACGTCGACGAGCGGTTCGATCGCATTGCGCGTGATTCTCCGCCCGACGAACCATGCCGCGAGAATGGCCAGGATGCCGACCGGGAGCGTGATGCTCCAGTAGAACGCGAGAAAGTGCGTGAACCCGTCCAGATCCGGCGCGACGATGATGATACCGCCCGGCACGCGGGTGACATGACCGTGGATACCCAGAACCGCACCGATGATTTCGGCCGTCCGGCTCACCGGTTCGTCGTGGCCCGCCACGATCGCATGTTGCTCGTTGCGAACGAAGACGTGAATGCGCGGACGCTGCGCATCCTTCACGATCGCCGGCGCATATTGCGAGAGCGACTGATGCCGCGCTTGGGCCGACGCCGCCAACTGGTCGACGCGATGTCCGGTGGTCGAGACCGCGTCGTTGAGCGATGCCGCATATTGCAGGAACGCGATCGTGGTGGTGGTTCCCGCGACGCCGACGATCAACAGAAATGCGAGGAGGACGTAGCCGCGCGTCAGGCGCTGCGCGAATCCGGCAAAGAGCGTGTTGCTACGCATGCAGCGTGTAGCCGGCCCCGCGAACCGTATGGATCAGTTGCCGCGGCGCGCCTTCATCCACTTTGACGCGCAGATACGAGATGTAGCGCTCCACCGCGTTGGGCCCGACTTCGCTCGAATTCCCCCAGACTAAGTCCAACAGTTCCTCCCGCGTAAACACGCGCCGCGGCCGGCGCAATAGCGTGACCAGCAGATCGTATTCGCGCGGCGAGAGATCGAGCTGTTTGCCGTTGCGCGTAACGACGTGTTGATCGAGGTCGACGCTCAAATCGTCGAGGCTGAGCGCGCTGCGCTGTTCCAGATGCGGACGTCGCAACTTGGCCTCGATGTGCGCGAGCAGTTCGGATATTTCGAACGGCTTGCTCAAATAATCGTCGGCTCCGTGGACGAGCCCCTCGACGCGATCTTCGAGTTCGCCTTTGGCGCTGAGCATGATGACCGGTGCGTCCGTCACCCGGCGCAGCATCGGCAACAGCGCGATGCCGTCGATCTTGGGCATCATCACGTCGAGCACGATCAGGTCGGGTTCGAACTCTTTCACGAGCGCGAGGCCGGCTTGCCCGTCGGCTGCCGAACGCACGACGAAGCCGTGGTGCGAGAGCGTCAGTTCCAGCAGTTCGCGAATGCGCGGCTCGTCGTCGACCACCGCAATGCGTGTTTCGCTCATTCGAACCTCAAGGCTTCGATCGGATTCAAGTTGGCCGCCTTTCGCGCGGGATAGTAGCCGAAGAAAATGCCTACCAGCGCCGAGAAACCCACCGAAAGGGCGATCCAGATCGGCGGAATCGTCGTCGGCCATTTTGCGAGCAATGCCACGCCGCTGGTCCCGAGCACGCCCAGTACCACGCCGATCAACCCGCCGATGGTGGAGAGCACGATCGCTTCGGCCAAGAATTGTTGCAAAATCGTGCCGCTACGCGCGCCGACGGCCATGCGCAACCCGATCTCCCGCGTGCGTTCGGTCACAGACACCATCATGATGTTCATAATCCCGATGCCGCCGACGATCAGCGAAACGGCGGCGACGCCGGCGAGAAGAAATTCCATCACCGCCCCCGTCGACGAAGCCGCCGCCGCGATCGATTGCAGGTTCCGGACTTGAAAGTCGTTGTTCTCCGGTGGAACGATCCGGTGACGGGTTTGGAGCAGCTTCGTGACTTCGGCCTGCACCGCATCGACGCTATCGGCGGTCGCCGCCGACACCATGAGTTGATTGACGGTCGTCAGGCCGGTCAGACGCTCCATCGCCGAACTATAGGGGATCAGGATCGTATCGTCCTGGTCTTGCCCCGTGCCGCTCTGCCCTTTTGCGGCGAGCACGCCGATGACCGTAAACGGCACGCCCTTGATGAGCGCCGTCTGCCCGACCGGCGAATTGCCGTCGGGGAAAAGTTGCGAAACGACGGTCTGTCCGAGCACGGCGACCTTCGCCGACGCCGTAACGTCGCTTTGGGTGAAGAACGTGCCTTGGGCCAGCGGCCAATCTCTGATGAACGTGTACGTCGGCGCGACGCCGTTCACGATCGTCTGCCAGTTGTTCCCGCCGGCGACGACTTGCGTGCGCAGGGTCACGAGCGGCGAAACCGCGGCTACGTCGGGGAGCTGCGCGATCGCCATGCCGTCGGCAGGCGTCAGCGACGAAGCGCCGCCGAACCCCGTGCGCGCCCCGCCTTGCGTAACGCTCCCGGGCTGAACCACGATCAAATTCGCGCCGAGGCCCGCGATGCTGCTCTGCACGGAGGACCGGGCCCCGGCGCCGATGGCAACCGTCACGATGACTGCGGCTACGCCGATGACGATGCCGAGCATCGTGAGGAGCGAGCGCGCCTTGTTGCGCACGAGCGCCTGCAGCGCCAGGCGTAGCGTCGCCATCAGCGTCATGCCACGCCTACGAGTTGTTCGTTCGGCTTGTCGGAGACGATGAGCCCGTCGCGGAACGAGACGATGCGACGGGCATTCTTGGCGACGTCGAGTTCGTGGGTAACGACCATGATCGTCATGCCGAGGTCGTTGTTGAGCTGCTTGAAGAGGCGCATCACGTCGTTGGACGTCTTGGTATCGAGCGCGCCGGTGGGCTCGTCGGCGAGAATGAGGCCGGGGTTGTTGACTAACGAGCGCGCGATCGCCACGCGTTGCTGCTGACCGCCCGACATTTGATTCGGAGCGTGCTTCGCCAGCTGCGCGATGCCGACGATCTCCATTTTCTCAAGAGCGATGCGTCGGCGTTCCTCCTCGGGTATGCCCGCGTACAGCATGGGGAGCTCGACGTTTTCGACGGCGCTGGTGCGCGATAACAAATTGTACGATTGAAAAACGAAGCCCAAGCGGCGGCTGCGGATGTCGGCGCGCTCGTCCGGCGTCAAATTGGAGGCGTCCTTACCCTCGAAGTAATAGGTCCCGTCGGTCGGTTGATCGAGCAAACCGATGATTTGCATGAATGTGGATTTGCCCGATCCCGATGGACCCATGACCGAGAGAAATTCGCCCGGCTCGATCGTCAGGTCGACGCCGCCGAGCGCGATCACCCGGTCCTCGCCCATCGTGTAGATTTTGCGTAGCCGTTCGACCCGAACGACCGGAACCGCAGATTCCGACATGTGCAGCGTCCTCACCCTACATGCCGTGGCCGGGAGGGCGGCCCCCGCCCGAGAGCGGCGAGCGCACGACGGCCTTGGTGCTCGTCGCCCCGCTGCTCGAACCGATCACGACGGCGTCGCCCGCGGAAAGCGCGCCGGCCTTCAGCGGAGCGACCGCGGCTTGCGACGCGGTGGTCAACGCAACGCGAACGTGGACGGGACGGATCGAAGCATTGCGCTGCACGAAGAGCACGGCGGTGGACCCCGCACCGATCGGCGCGCCGGCGCTCGTACCGGTAACGGTTCCCCACGGCGATTGCGCGCTGGCCACGGTTGCGCCCGATGGGGCCGCGGAGGGTCGCTTCGAGGCACCCGCGGCCGCCGGCTTCCACTGGAGGGCCGCGAGCGGCACCACGAGGGCGTTCGGGGCGCTGGCAACCTCGATCGTGGCATTTGCCGTCATGCCCGGGAGCAGCACGTTTCCTCGATTGGGGACGTCGATGACGACGTCGTAGGTCACGACGTTATTGAGCGTCTGCGGATTGATCCGCACTTGCGAGACTTTTCCCGCGAACGTTTCGCCGGGGTAGGCCAAAACGGAAAACTGGACGGCTTCGCCCGCCTTCACGTTGCCGATGTCCGGCTCCCCGACGTTGATATCGACTTGCATCTTGCCTAAATCTTGCGCGATCGAAAACAGCGTCGGCGTCTGCAGGGAGGCGGCAACGGTCTGGCCCACCGAAACGGCGCGCGCGATCACCGTGCCGTCAACCGGCGAGGTGATCACCGTATGGTCGAGATTATACTGGCTCTGTTGCAGCGTCGCTTGCGCCGCCTGCACGGCGGCCGCGGCGGCGGCGGCGCTGGACATCGATCCGGCGGCCTGCGAACTGGTCTGCGAAACCTGTGCGGTTTGCGCGGCGGCCTGCGATTTCGACTGCGCGTACGCGGCTTGGGCGGCCGCGAGATCGCTGCGATCTTGCGCCACGGTCGCTCTGTCGCTATCGACTTGATTCTGAGCGACGTACCCCTGCGCGAGTAACGCGGCGTCGCGCCCTTCGGTGGTTTGCGCGAGTTGCAGCGCGCTGCGCGCTTTGCCGACGTTTGCGGCTGCCGCGCCGATCGCGGCCGAGGCCGAGGCGCTATTGGCCGTCGCGACCGAAATGCCGGAGGCCGCGCCGCTAGCGTTAGCGCTTGCGGCGGCGGCTTGCGCCTGCGCTTGCATGAGGTTCGCGCGAGCTTGATCCACTTGCGCTTGGATGGTACGAGGATCGATGCGCGCGAGGACTTGGCCCTTCTTCACCCGGCTGTTGAAATCGACGTAGATCTGCGAGATCGTTCCCGAGACTTGCGTGCCGACGTTGATCGTATTTTGCGGGTTGACCGTCCCCGATGCGGTAACGGTATTGACGAGCGTTTGCCGCACGACCGGTTGCGTAACGTACGACGTCGCGCTTTCGGAACGAATCGCGATCGCGGCGATCGTCAACGCAATGGCGAGCGCTAACGCCGCGCCGCCCACGATCCATTTATTGCGCCCCGCGAGTATGCGCCCAAATCCGCCGAACCCGGCCCGGAGTGGGAACGATTGAGCCGACATGTGATGTCCTCCATCGCTACCTTACCCACTCTTGCCTGACAGAGGCTGGAGATCGCGCCCGCAAAGGGCTAGAGCGTGCGCCTGCCTTCGATCGCTTTTGCCACGGTAATTTCGTCCGCGTAATCGAGATCGCCGCCGATCGGCAGGCCGTAGGCAAGGCGCGTCACGCTGACGCCCAACGGCTGGATGAGGCGCGAAAGGTAGAGAGCGGTCGCCTCGCCCTCGGCGTTCGGATTGGTCGCGACGATAATCTCGGCCGGCGCTTCCTCACCGATTCGCTCGATCAACTCCTTGACGTGGAGTTGCGCCGGACCGATGCCGTCCATCGGTGAAATCAGGCCGCCGAGTACGTGATACCGCCCCTTGAACGCGGCCGTCCTTTCGATGGCATAGATGTCTTTCGCCTCGGCCACGACGCACAGCGTCGCGCGATCGCGGCGTTCGTCGGTGCACAGCGCGCACGGGTCTTCTTCGGTGAGCGAAAAACAGACCGAACAGAAGCGGACTTTGTCCTTTACCGCAAGGATGGCTTCGGAGAGCGATTGCGCTTCGTGGCGCGGGCGATTGAGCAAATAGAAAACCAACCGCGCAGCCGTTTTCGGGCCGACGGTCGGAAGTTTCGAGAATTCGTTGATGAGCGCTTGAACGGGCCCCGCAATCGATCCGCTAGCGGGCATGCCGGCTACATGAGGCCGGGGATGCGCATGCCGCCGGTCACCGAGCCCATGCGCTTTTGCGATGCGTCGTTGGCCTTGGCGATCGCGTCGTTAACGGCAACCAGGACCAGATCTTCGAGCGTTTCGGCATCCTCGGGATCGATCGCGTCCTTGCCGATCTTCACGCTCTTCACGCGTTGGTCGCACGTCATTTCAACGGTAACCGCCCCGCCGGCCGCGCTGCCCGTAACGATCGTGGCCGCAAGTTCTTCTTGCGCCTTGGCCATCTCGGACTGCATCTTCTTGACCTGTGCCATCAATTGCGCCTGGTTCATCGTTCTTTGATCCGTTCGTTAGCGTATTTAAAGAGAGCCTGTGCGTCTTCGTCTCCGGCATCCACGGCCGGCGCACGATCGCTCTCTTCGACCTTCGCGCGCGCGGTACCGCCGGGCTCTCCGACGCGCAGCGTCACCTTGAGGCTCGCCCCGAGAACGTCTTCGATCGCCGCCTCGAGTAGTCGCAGGTGATCGCGCAAGATGTCGACGTTGAGCGAATCCGGAAGCCGCAAAACGACGGCTTTGCCTTCGATGGCGTCGACCGCGGCGCGCGAGAGCGGCGCCCCGAGCGACTGCCTCTCGCTCTCGACCTTGCCCCGGATACTCTGCCAGGCCGCGCGGACTTGTTGGAGGGTCGGCAGGCCGCCTTTCGGCTGCTCTGCCGGCCGTTCCACCGGCGGCTCTATCGGCGGCTCGGCCGGCGGCTCGGGCTGCACGGCAGCAACGGGCTCGCTCGCCGGCTCGATCGCCGGTTCGGCCGGCGCAGGCGGGGTAACCGCTCGCGCGACGGCGGGTTGGGGCGCGATCGCTCCGGCCGGCGGCCGGGGCGCGCCTTCTTCCAGTGCGGCCAGGCGGGCGGAGAGGGCATCGAGGCTCGGGTCCTCGCCGGCCAAGACGAAGCGGAGCAAGGCCGTTTCCAGCTCGAGCCTCGGCGTGCCGCCGGTGCGCGCAAGCGTCGCCGCGTCGCTGAGTATGCGCAGCGCCCGGACGAGCGTCGCTTGCGCGACGCCCTGCGCGAGCGCGGTCGCCTGCTCGGCATCCTCGGGCGCCAAGTCGCGCGCCAGCAACGCGGGATCGACTCGCGCCACCAACAGATTGCGAAAACTCGCGACGAGCGATCGCATGAGCACCACCATATCGGTACCGGAATCCGATGCGTCTTCGATGATCGAAAGCGTCCGCGCCGCATCGCGCGCCAGCGTCGCCTCAACCAATTGCGCGGCGAAATTCCGCCCCGTGTTTCCGAAGGCTAAATCCAGCGTCCCCGAGCCGATCGGCCCGTCCGCAAAGGCCGCCGCCTGCTCGAGCATCGTCAGCGCGTCACGCAGGCCGCCGTCCGCGCGATACGCTATTGCGGCCAGCGCCGCGTCGTCGATAGCGATGTTCTCGGCGTTCGCGATCTCGCGCATGCGCTCGATCATCACCGGAATCGCGATGCGGCGAAACGCGTACCGCTGGCAACGCGAAAGGATCGTCACCGGTAGTTTCTCCGGCTCGGTGGTTGCCAAGATGAAGATCGCGTGCTCGGGCGGTTCCTCGAGCGTTTTCAAGAACGCGTTCGCGCCCTCTTTTGTGAGCATGTGCGCTTCGTCGATGATGTAGACTTTCATCCGCATCGACGAGGGTGCGAACTTCACGGCGTCGCGCAACGCTCGGATTTCGTCGATGCCGCGATTGCTGGCGGCGTCGATCTCCAGCACGTCCAACGCGGTCCCCGAGAGCATGGCCAGACAATTATCGCAGGTATTGTCAGGAGTGGGGGTGGGGCCATTGACGCAATCGATGCAACGCGCGAGAATCTTAGCAGCGGAAGTCTTACCCGAGCCACGCGGCCCCGAAAAGAGGTAGGCGTGGGCGAGCTTTCCGCTCTCCAGGGCACTCGAGAGGGTACGGACGACGGCATCTTGCCCGACCAGATCGGTGAACGTCTTGGGGCGCCAGGTACGATAGAGGGACACGGACGGGGATTTGGCAGCAGCGTTTGAGGGAGCCTGCCCCGGGGTATCAGCTTCGTGGAAGCCGATTCATAAGGAACCGTTAAGCATCGCCGGTCTACACTGTCGATGTGGGCGACATTTCATAGGAGCCCTTCCAAGGCATTAGTAGGATGATTGCAGAGATTGGCCCCGGCGTGGAGTTACACGCCGCGTTACGCGAGCAGTTTGGATTTGACGAGTTCTATCCAGGCCAGGAAGAGGTCGTGTCCCGCGTCCTTCAAGGGCACGACACGCTCGCGATCTTGGCGACGGGTGCGGGGAAGAGCCTCACCTACCAACTCCCCGCGCTCATGCTCGAGGGGACGACGCTGGTCGTGAGCCCGCTCATCGCCCTGATGAAAGACCAGCTCGACATGCTGCGCGAGCGCGGCATCACCGACGTGGTCGCGCTCAACTCCACGCTCTCCGAAGATCAAGAGATCGCCACCCGCGAGCGGGTGCGAGCCGGCGGCGTGAAGATCGTCTATACCACGCCGGAGAAACTCGAAGACGAAGCCTTTCTTGCGATTCTTCAACAGATCCGCGTGCCGCTGTTCGTCGTTGACGAGGCTCACTGCATCAGTCAATGGGGACACGATTTTCGCCCCGCCTATTTGGCGCTGGGGCACGTCATCGAAAAACTGCGGCATCCCACCGTGTTGGCGCTCACGGCGACGGCGACGCCCGCCGTCCGCGAAGACATCCTCAAACAGCTCGGCATCGAACACGTCAAGCCGATCGTCAAAGGATTCGACCGCCCGAATCTGGTGTACGAAGCGCGCAAAGCCGATAAAGAAGCCGATAAACTCAAGGCGCTCGGCAAGCTCTTCACGGGCGAAAGCGCCCTCGCCGGCACCGGCATCATCTACACGGCAACCATCAAGAACGCGCTGGAAGTGCAGAAGTATCTCAGCGATACGCTCGACATTCCAGCCGCGGTCTATCATTCGAAACTCCATAAAGAAGACCGCACCACCGTGCACAATCTCTTCATGGACGAAACGATTCGCGCCGTGGTGGCGACCAACGCGTTCGGGTTGGGCATCGACAAGCCGAATATCCGGTTCGTGGTGCATTACGATTTGCCGGGATCGGTCGAAGCCTACACGCAAGAAGCGGGCCGCGCCGGCCGCGACGGGCTTCCGTCGCGATGCATTCTGATCTATCGAACGAGCGATACGCGGGTGCAGAATTATTTTCTCACCGGCAAGTATCCCGGAATCGAAGAGGTCCAGCGCACGTTCGGCACGATCGAAGTCTTCGCGAGCCAAGCCGGCGGCGTCTCGATGACCGACTTGCGTAAGATCCTCCAGCTCCCGTTGACGAAGCTCAAAGTGATCCTGGCCCTGCTCAAAAAATCGGGTTTCATCGAAGCTTCGGGGAAATCGGCCTACGCCCTCACCGACGCGGCGCGTAAGAACCGCCACCTCGTGCTCAGCCTCGCCAACTACGAAACCAAAAAATCATACGATCAAAGCAAGCTTGCCATGATGCTGCAGTACGCCGAGAGCCCCTCGTGCCGCCGCCGCTTCATCCTCAACTATTTCGGCGAGGACTTCGAGCTGCCGAACTGCGGGCGCTGCGATAACTGCGCCAGAGCGGCGCTGCCGGGCGCGAAAATGCTCGCGCACCAAGGTCCATCGAGCGTCGGGTTCAAAATCTCCGATATCGTCAACCATCCGAAGTTTGGGACCGGAACCGTGGAGCGAGCCGAGAAAGACTTGGTCACCGTCCTCTTCCCCAGCGTCGGGTATAAAACGCTTCTTGCCACGGCCGTGAGCCCGGCGCAAGCGCAAATCGCATAACCATCGGAGAGACACGCTGCACGCACCCGCCTGGCCGGCGCGCATCCTCGCAACGCTCGCGTTCCTCGCGTGCGTGGTTACCTCTGCCCCGCGAAGCAGCGGACAAGAACTCACCGCAACCCCGCCGCCTCCTCCAACCCTAGCGCCGGCCACGCAGCCCGGGCTCTCGCCGATGCCCAGCCCCGTGCCCACCGCCTCGGCTTCAGCCGCCCCGACGGAATCCCCGACGCCTCCGCCGCTCGACGTGCAGCCGCAGTCGGCGCAAGTCGCGGTTGGGGCGACGCAGCAGATCACCGTCGGCGGAGCGATCGGGAACATCACCGCCGTAGCGCGTAACGCCGCGACGGTCGGCGTAACGATCGATCAGGAAGCACGAACGCTGACGCTGGCCGGCCAAGCCCCCGGCGCGACGTTCGTGGATATCACCGATTCGCGCGGGGTGAGCTACGCGTTGGGCGTGCGCGTCGCATACCTTGCCGGAACGATCGCGCCGTACGTCTCGATCCAACTCACCGGCGATCCGGCCTCGGCGGATTACGTGCGCAAGCGCGTGATGGCGGCCGTCATCCGAGCCGCGCAACCGCGGCCGAACGCGCAGGTCGTACTCTCTCGCAGCGACGTCGCGATCCCCGGCGATCTTTCGCAAGATGATACCGTCGATCTCGACGTTCCCGTGTTGCTGCAAGGCGATGCGTACTTCGATGCGAACGGCACCACCCACGTGCACGTCGCGAACATCGCCGCGCCCCGCATCTCGCCCCGCTCGCTCATGGTCAGCGATTATCCCGAGCGTCTCACCGAGAACGGCGTTCTCTTTACCTCGGTGCTCCAGCACGACGCCCCGTCGCGCTTTCTCTACTTTCACTACAATCCGCCGGGACAGCCCGATCGCCGCATCGTCCTGCGCGCCAGTAATCACTCGGCCGAACCGGCGATCGTCCAATTCATCGCGGGCCTCGGCGGCCCAAGCCCTAACGAAATGGAAGCCGGGCACGACGCGACCAAACGCTTTCTCGTTCACGTCGTCCAAAACGAGGGGCGCCTCATCACGGTGGGAGCGCATCAGTCGTTCAACATCCTCGCCCAGGATTTACCCGCCGGGCAAATTCTTTCGGAGCTGCTTCAACTGCGCGTGCTTTCGGGCGGCAACATCCATCTAGCGCTTTTCGCGCAGAATGCCGGCGACGATCCGAACGCGCCGCTCGCGCAAACCGATCTGCTCACCAGCACGGTGCGGCACGCGCGCGGTATCTACGACATCCCCGAATTCCACTATGCGACGCAGTGGGATCTCACCGGGCCGTACCTCACGCTGCCGATCGGCCAGATACCGCTCCCGAACACGCTCAAGGGTGAAGCGCTCGCCGGCGATTACGGCGTGCTCGAAGCCTTTGTCGTCAACGTGCAGAATCCACTACCCACCCCGCAGAGCATCGCCATTTACGAAAATCCGCGCGGCGGGCATGCCACCGGAACGTACATCATCGACGGCGTACTCGTGCAATCGCATCAAGTCCCGCCGTTCTCGCGCTACAAGGTGCGCCAATACGTCGTCCCGTCGAAGGGGTTCGTGCGCATCACGATCGTCACCATGCCCGAAGGCGGATCGAGTTATCCGCTCGATCTCATCTTCGCACCCGACGACGGCAGCGTCGCGCCGGGCGCGCCGGGTTCGCCCATCTACTAACCGGCGCGCCCAAGCCCACCGCGTTTGGGGAATCTGCGATTTTTGTGCAATCGACAGGATGTCGAACTTCCTTTGAAAGTTGCACAAAAACGTAGAAGTAGGAAGCCCGCAGGATGCGGGCTGACGAACGGTTCCCCAAACGCGGTGGGCTTGGCCGCGCCGGTTCGTAGACCCGATCAGCGCGAGCTTGCTGCGAGCGCGAGTTCGTAGGTTTCGATCATCGCGCGCGCGCTGCGCTTCCAGCTGAAGCGCTCGACGGCGTCGCTCCGGGCAGCGCGCGCGCGCGAGTCGCCCTCGCCGCGTAACGCGGCGTTCAACGCCTCGACCCACGGCTGTACGTGTTCGATCGGTAACGCCGTCGCATCGTTTTGCACGATCTCCGGCAGCGAGCTGCAATCGGAGGAGACGCACGGAACGCCCGCGCAGAGCGCCTGCGCGACGCCGTAGCCGAAGCCCTCGTAGCGCGAAGGCATCGCGACCACGCCGCACGTCGCGTAGAGTTGCAACAAGCGCTCCCGATCGACGTATCCGCAGAACTCCAGGCGATCTTC
>DAHUXY010000049.1 GCA_027315505.1 Vulcanimicrobiota bacterium
GCGGATTGAACCGCAGATGCCGCGTCCAGAGCGTGTAGGCGATCGCGGCCGCTCCGAGCGGCAACCCGGGATGACCGGAGTTGGCTTTCTGTATCGCGTCGACCGCCAAAAAGCGAATGGCGTTGATGCGTTGCTCGTCGAGCGACGAATTCGGCACGGGACCTCCTTCAAACATACATACGGGGCGCGGATGCGAACTGCGCCGCAAAAAATGTGGGATCAGGCGTATTCGCGGCTGGCTCCCTATCTCTTACCCTAATCTGCGCCGAACGATCCCGCCGGGATCGCCTCAGCCGTTCGGAAGGATGACCGCCCGCCCTTCGAAGCCGCCCGCCGCCATGTGCGCGTACGCTTCGTGCGCGCGCTCGAGCGGAAAGCGAGTGACGTGCGCGTGGATGCGGCCGCGCCGCGCCAAGGCGATCACCTCGCGAAGCTCGGCGATCGAGCCGTAGAGCGGCATCGAAACGCGCGCCCCCCACGATACCTTGCCCTGCGAGACCGGCAGGGTTCCGCCCCCGAGCCCGACGATGGTGCAATCGCCGTTGGGGCGCACCAACTTGCGAGCCAGATCGACGGTCGCCTGAGCGCCGGCGAAATCGAGTACCACGTCGGCCTGACCGCCCAAGAGCTCGCGCGTGGCCGCGAGTGTGTCTTCGTTGGAAACGACGACGTCGTCCGCGCCCAAAGAGCGCGCGAGTGCCAAGCGTTCGGGCGAGATATCGACCGCGATAATCCGGACGCTGGTCATCGCCCGCAGGATCTGAACGGCCATATGGCCGAGGCCGCCCACGCCGATGACCACCGCGCTCGCGTCGGGTGCGAGGAGCAGGAGCGAGCGTTTAATCGCGTGATAGGGGGTGAGCCCCGCGTCCGAGAGGGGCGCGGCATCGCGCGGCTCGAGATCGCCCAGCGGCACGAGGTAGCGGGTCGCGGGCACGAGCATGTACTCGGCCATACCGCCGTCCGCTCCCAGGCCGCATCCGCGCATGTCGCGCTGGTTGAGGCAATAATTTTCCGCCGACACCGCGCAGGCGGCGCACCGCCCGCACGCCCAAGCGGCGTACACCGCGTAGGGTTCGCCTTCGCGTACGCCCTTCACGCCCGGACCGATTGCGGCGATCCATCCGGTGTTTTCGTGCCCCAGGGTAAACGGCGGCGCCCACGGCGACTTTCCGGCGGCCATCCCGGCGGCGACGTGGAGATCCGAGTGGCAGGCGCCGGCTCCCGCGATCTTGAGCAGCACCTCTCCGTTGCCCGGCTCCGGAGTTGGAACGTCCACGATTCGTGGGCCGTCCGCGAGCAGCCGATACGCTTTCATCCTCAACGAACTACGACGAGGCCGCTTGGGAACCATGCGGCGCGCAATCGCCCGCGTCTAGATGAAGAGCGAGACGGTGCGCCGTAACGGTAGCCTCGTGATGGATTTTGAACAATTGCGCGGGCAGATCGAAGCCTTGGCTGCGGGGAACGGCGATCCGCGTGGCCGCGAAGGGCGTGCCGTCGACGACACGATCGAGGCGCTCGACGAAGGCCTGCTTCGCGCGTGCGAGCCCGGCGCCGGCGGCGTGTGGCAGACGAACGTCTGGGTGAAGCAAGCAATTCTGCTCTACTTCGCGCGGTGCGAAGCGCATTGGATCGGCGACCGCGACCGCGACGGGCTCGTCTATTTCGATAAGTTGCCGGTAAAGAAAAACTACAAAAAACTCGGCGTGCTCTGCGTTCCGCCCGGCGTCGCCCGGTACGGGAGCTTTCTCGGAAAGGGCACGATTCTTATGCCGGGCTACGTGAATATCGGGGCGTACGTCGACGAAGGCAGCATGATCGACACGTGGGCGACCGTCGGGTCGTGCGCGCAGATCGGCAAGGGCGTACACCTTTCGGGCGGCGTCGGCATCGGCGGCGTGCTCGAACCGCCGCAGGCCTCGCCGGTCATTATCGAAGACGGGGCCTTCGTCGGCTCGCGCTGCATCGTCGTCGAAGGCGTGCATGTCGAGCGCGAAGCGGTACTCGGTGCCGGCGTCGTGCTGACCGCGAGCACGCCGATCGTCGACGTACGCGCTGCGGAAGCGGTGACCTCGAAAGGCCGCATCCCGGCGCGCGCGGTCGTGATCCCGGGGACGCTGCCCAAACGCTTCCCCGCCGGCGAGTACGGCGTTCCGTGTGCGCTCATCATCGGCACGCGAACGGAAGCGACCGACCGGAAAACGTCGTTGAACGCGGCGCTGCGCGAATACGAGGTAGCGGTCTAGTGTTCAATCCACGCGTCCTAGAGATCCCGGGCTCGCTCATCCGCACCATCGCCGCCAAACGTCAACCGAGTTCGATCGACCTCGGCTTAGGTGAACCCTCGCTTAAGCCCAAGATGGCGCACTTCGAACACGCCATGGCGTACGTTCGCAGCCATGGCGTTAAATATACGCAAAATGCCGGCGAACATGCCCTGCGTGAGGCGATCGCGCGGCATTACGATTACCCGCACATGCATCGCGTCGAAAACGTCTGCGTGACGACCGGCTCGCAAGAAGCGATGTTCGTGACGATCAAGACCCTGCTCGATCCGTCGCGCGATGAGTTGCTCATTGTCGAACCGGCCTTTCCGGCCTACGCGAAGATGGCCGCTCTCGAAGGCATCGCTGCGCGCGGCGTGGCGATGGACGAAGCGCAAGATTTCGCGTTCGACGCCGAACGGATCGTCGCGGCGATCGGCGAACGTACGCGCGCCATCGTCATCTGCTCCCCGAATAATCCCAGCGGCCGCGTGATCTCGCGCGACCAAGCCGGTATCCTCGTGCGAGCGCTCGAGCGGCGCGCCGGCGATCCGATCTGGCTCATCCACGACGAAATCTATCGCGAACAAACGTACATCGAGAACGAAGCCTACCTTGCAGACAGCTATCCCTACACGATCGTTACGAATTCGCTGAGCAAGAGCAACGCGCTGACCGGATTGCGCCTGGGCTGGATCCTGGCTCCCGAGGAGTTCATCGAACAGGCGATCAAGGCGCACGCGTGGGTGACGTCGTGTACGGATACGTTCGCTCAACAGGTCGGCTTGCACGTCTTCACGACGCTCGGCGGCGTGGGCGAGCACGTGGAGTGGTATCGGCGCCAGCAATCGGCGGTCGTGAATGCGTTGCGCAAGAGCGGGCTGCGCTTCATCGAACCCGAGGGCAGCTTCTACGCGTGCGTACGCTTGCCCGACGGCGTGCCGTCGCTGGACGCCGCAATCGCCTTGGTGGAGGAGTACGACGTCGTGGCCATCCCGGGTATCGCCTTCGGAGCGATGTTCGATGCATGGCTGCGCCTGAGTTGGGTCGCGCCGATCGACCGCGTCACCGAAGGCATCGACCGCATCGCCGAATACTGCCGCAGCAACGCACTCGTTTCGTAGCTTCGGGGCCCGCGCCAACTGCCGCCGCCGGCGGGAACGTTCGCGATAATGGTACCCGGGGGAGACCGATCCGGCGCATGACGAGGCGCACCACGACTACAGGCTCTGCGATTCCCACGCGCCGGGTGGCCCGGCGTAGACTTGAATCAATCGATTCGGGTGGAGGTACGTTCTCGCGACGCGTTGCACGTCGGCCGGCGTAATCTGCGCGAAGCGCTCGTTCAGCGTGCGGTAATAGTCCAGCGGTAAGTCGTTGGTGGCGATATCCATCAGTTGCTCGACTTGTCCGTCGGCCGATGCTTCGGAGAGCAATGCGCCGCTCACCAATCGGCCTTTGGCCTCGGTGAGTTCCGTTTGGGTGACGCGTTGTGTCTGTAGCAGTCGCAGCTGGTCGCGAATGTAACGGACCGCTTCGAGGACGTGGCTGGGTGGTGCGCTCAACTCGATGCGGAAATCGCCGCGATCCGCGTCGGCGGAGAGCGAGCTGCCGACGCTGTAGACGAGCCCGCGTTTCTGGCGCAACCCCTGCCAGAGCCGCGATTCAAACGCACCGTTCGCGCCGAGGATCTGATTGAGGACCAGGAACGTATCGTAGTCCTTACTCGTGCGCGAGAGTGCGGCTTGACCCAAGCGCACGTAGACCTGATTGGCGTCGGTCCCGACGTAGTCGTGCCCGGCTTTCGCGGGCGGCAGCGGTTCGCTGTGTACGTTTGGCGTGGGCCCTTGGGCGTGCCAGTCTGCGAAGGCTGCGGTGAGTATCGCCCGAACGCGCTCCGGCGTGATGTCACCTACCACCGCGATCGTGGTGAGGTCCGGACGCCAGTACGTTTTGGTGTATGAAAGGAGATCGTCGCGCGTGATGGAGTTGACGGATGCGGGCGTCGCTTCGCGCAGGCTCGGATCGTTTGGTGCTTCCAGAAGCCGGGCGTACGAGCGGTCGATCATCACGCCCGAAATCGACGCTTCGCTTTGCAGGCTGTTCGCGAGTTGTTCGCGCTCGAGGGAGAG
>DAHUXY010000052.1 GCA_027315505.1 Vulcanimicrobiota bacterium
GAAGGTCGTGATCGACGTCCTCAACCAAGCACTCGCGACCGAGATCGTCTGCGTCTTGCGCTACAAGCGCCACTTCTACTCGGCGAAGGGACTCAATAAAGATGCCGTCGCCGCCGAGTTCCTCCAGCATGCAAACGAAGAGCAGGGCCACGCCGATCGCATTGCGGAGCGCATCACGCAGCTCGGAGGCGACCCGGATCTGAACCCGGCGACGCTGACGGCGCGCAGCCATTCCGAGTACGTGACGGGCCAGGATCTGGTCGATATGATCCAGGAAAACCTGATTGCCGAACGCATCGCGATTTCGTCGTACAACGAAATCATTCGTTTCCTAGGCGACAAAGATATCACGTCTCGCCGCATGATCGAGGAGATCCTGGCGGTTGAAGAAGAGCACGCCAACGACATGCTCGATCTCATCGAACAGATTCTCCCGGGCGGCTCGAAAAACGGGAAAGGCGCCAAGAAATAGAGCTCGTCTTCGTCCGTCACGCAATCACCCGTTGGAACGCGGGAAGGCGCTTTCAGGGCCACACGAACGTCGAACTCAGCGAAGAGGGCCGCGCGCAAGCGCGAGCCCTCGCGGCCGCGATCGAAGGCGAGCTGTTCGACGTCGCATACGCGAGCGATTTGGATCGCGCCATGGAGACGGCGCGCATCGTATTGGGAGCGCGGGCATTGGCGCCGGTTCCCGACCCGCGCCTGCGCGAATTCAACTTCGGCGAATGGGAGGGCCTGACGTGGGACGAGATCACCGCGCGCTGGCCCGAGCTGCGCGAGCATGGGAGCACCGCCGCCAAACTCTACCGCCCTCAGGGCGGCGAATCGTTCGACGCCGTCACGGCGCGCGCGGCATCGTTCATCAACGACCTTCGCAGCCAAACCCACGAACGTGCGTTAGTGGTAACCCACGCGGGTTTTTTGCACGCGCTTCTGGCGGCATTGGGGAGTGCGCTGGAAGACCGTCAGGGGGATGCGCTCAGCCTCAATTTCTCGCCCGTCGGCGTAACGCGGATCGCCTTGGAAGGCGAGCGTTCGCGACTCATTACCCTCAACGACGTCCGGCACCTGAGCGATCTGGCCCGCTAACCTCCGCCGATGTTTCGGAAGCTCGCGCCGGGTGGAGCATGGAGAACATGATCTCGGCCGTATCCACCAATCGCGGGCCGGGACGATTGAGATAGGCGTTGCCGTCCATCACATGAACGCGACCCTCACGGTAGGCGCGTAACGTCGTCCAGATTGGATTGCTCTCCAACACGGCGACAGCCCGGCGGGTTGCTGCGAGGTTGAAACCGCAAGGCGCGACGACGATCGCATCGGGGTCGGCGGCGGCGATGCTCTCCCAGGCCAACGTCACGGAATTCGCGCCCGGATTCCCGAGCACGGGTTCCGCACCGGCTAGCGCTACCAGCCCCGGCGTCCAATGACCGCCGCTCATCGGCGGGTCCGTCCATTCGAGTATCAGGGCGCGCGGTCGAACGCGCACGTCGTTCGAGCGCGAACGAAGCACATCGACGCGTTCCCGCAGCGACGCCACCATCGCGTCGGCCTGCGGGCCGCATCCCGTCAAACACCCTAGATAGCGTATATTGGCGAACACATCTTCGAGCGAAGACGGCTCGAGCGATACGATGCGCGAGTCGGGCGCCAAGCGGCGAGCCGCGCGATCGACGATTGCATATGAGACCGCGCAGACCTCGCAGAGTTCTTGCGTAACGATAAGATCCGGTTGTAACCGCTCGAGAAGCTCGGCGTCGAGGTGATAGAGGCTCGAGCCGGCGTGAAGGCTCGCTCGAACGTGCCGGTCGATATCGCCGGGTGATGCCGTCGCGGGAAGCGCGGAACTTGTGAGATGCGGGAGCCCAAGGCACGCCGCCGGGAAATCACATTCGTGGGTGACGCCGACAACCTGCGGCCCGGCGCCGATGCCGAAAAGGATCTCGGTGGAACTCGGGAGCAGGCTGACGATCCGCATCGCTGCCGATTGCGCCGTCCGGCTCTCGAGTTCTTGCAAGAAACGAAGGCCGCTACTGCCCCTGCGCGAGCGAGAAGCCGGGCTGTCCGTTGAAGGTGAACAGTCCTTCGGTTTTGATCACGTCGAATCCGA
>DAHUXY010000054.1 GCA_027315505.1 Vulcanimicrobiota bacterium
CGACACCGCTTCGCGTTCGAGTTGGACAGACTGGTTGGGTTCGATCCGCTTCGCGGAGCGCGCCTCCGGCGCTTCGAACCCACGGCCGCTTCCTGCGGCCGCTCGAAACCGCTTCGCGCTCGAGTCGGAGTCTTGCGCACCATAAACACAAAAGCGCCCCCAGGGGCGCTTTTGTGTTTATGGCGCGCAAGACTCCAACTCGAACGCGAAGCGCCGGGGAGGCGCGCTCCGCGAAGCGGATCGAACCCATCCAGTCTTGCGCAAGACTCCAACTCGAACGCGAAGCGGTTTTGAGCGCCCGCCCTCGAGGGGCGGCTCATTTTTGATGGGCGCTCTCAAGACGGTTTCCGGGTTGCCTGGTATCCTGAAACACCCGGAGCCGTGCCCCGTATTGGTAGAAGATATGCCCGCTAGGAGTTACCGATCGTGTCCTTGACCCGCTTTGCCATCACGAGACCCGTCATCACGGCGATGATATTCATCGCTCTTGCTGTTTTCGGGGCCATTTCGTTGACGAGGCTTGGTCGTAGCTCCAATCCCCCGGGCACGACCTTTCCGGTCGTCGTGGTCGAGGCGAGCTATCCCGGCGCATCGCCTCAGGATATGGAAAAGCTGGTCATCAAGCCGATCGAGGACCAGATGGACGGCGTGGAAGGGCTCGACGAGCTCAGCGCGACCGCCCAAGAGGGCACGGCCGCGGTCGTCGTGCAGTTCAAACTCGGCACCAATCTAGATTTGGCGGCGGTCGACGTGCAGCGGCGCGTGGACACCGCGCGCGTCTACATGCCGGCCGATCTCAATCCGCCGTACGTGTACAAAAACGGCGCGACCCAGCCCTTGCTCGATATCGCCGTCAGTTCGAATTCCTTGACCCAGGCGCAGATCGCCGACGTCGTCAACAATCAGGTCGAACCGCTGATCAAGGCGATACCCAACGTCCAAACCGTCGACGTCTACGGCGCCGCCGACCGCGAATTTCACGTCGAGCCCAGTCCGACGCGCCTGATGGGGGCGAACGCCACCCTTTCGGACGTCTTTAACGCGGTCGCGAGCAACAACCTCAACGTCCCGGGCGGCATCCTCACGCAGCCGACGCGCGAAGCAACCGTCGCGATCCATTCGTACATCGATCACGCGTCGGATCTGTTGGGCGTGCCCCTCTTGGTGCCCGGCAGCTCCAATAAGAATTTGCGCGTCGGCGACGTTGCAAACGCGTTCGATAGCCACATCGAGATGCGCTCGATTTCAACCTATAACGGCAAACCGCGCGTCTACCTGAGCATCGGGCGCACCATCAATTCGGACGAAATCACCACCACGCAGGTTGCGCGCGAAAAACTCAAAACGATCGAAGCGCAGTTTCCGCAGCTGCACTTTCACGAGATCGACGCTCCGGCCGATTATACGGCGCAGTCGCTCCTGGGCGTGTGGCAATCGCTGATCGAAGGCATCGTCCTGACCGCGATCGTCATGATGCTGTTTCTGCACGCCTGGCGCAACGCCGTGGTAGTGCTGGTGGCGATTCCGACCTCGATCTTCTCGACCTTCATTCTGATGAACCTCTTCGGTTTTCATATCGACTCGATGTCGATGATGGGGCTTTCGCTGATCATCGGGATATTGGTGGACGATTCCATCGTCGTCTTAGAAAATATCACGCGCCATCGAGACTTAGGCGAAGACCCGATGAACGCGGCGATCAACGGGCGTTCTGAAATCGGGAGCGCCGCGATCGCCATCACCATGGTCGACGTCGTGGTGTTCCTTCCGATCGCGTTTTTGCCGGGCATCGTGGGCGAATACCTCAAGGAATTCGGCGCCGTCGTCGTGATCGCCACGCTCTTCTCGCTTTTGGTATCCTTTACGCTCACGCCGTTGCTGGCGGCGAAATGGAGCGTCAAGAAGCGCTCGGAAGCGCCGCCGAAATGGCTCGGGGCCCTCGACAACGTCAAGGTCGATATCGGCTTACTCTTGCTGGGCGCGGGCCTTTTCGCGCTCGGTGACGTGACGCAAATGACGCTTCTTAACGTCATCGGGGTGTTTATCGGCGCCCTCTTGATCCTCAATTGGTTCGTCCATCGGTACGAACGGTTTCTCAACTATTATCGCTCGGTGCTCCTCCCATTCGGCTTGGAGCACGGAACGTTTGTCGTGTTCGTCTGCGTCCTGCTGTTCGCGAATGCGATCTCCTTGGTGGCCGGAGCCGGGAAAGCTACGATGGTGGTCGATGGCGCCGTCCTTCTAGGGTTGTTCGTTTGTTACGGTATCGCGCGCTTTTTGCGCCGCTCCAAGCGTTCCACGGGCTTCGCAGCGCTCGGGACGCATCGAGGCATCACCATCGCGACGATCGTCATCCCGCTGGTTCTCGGCGTCTCGATGGTGGCGCTCGGGCCGGTGAACTTCGATTTCCTTCCCGCCGAACAGAACGGCGCGATCGACATGACGGTCACATATCCGCCCGGGACGCCGATTGCGACGACCGACAAATACGTCGTGCACCTCGAGGACGCGGTGATGAAGCTCGACGGCATCAAGTCGGTGAGTTCGACGGTCGGCCGCAAGCCTTCCGGGCACGGCAGCTCGATCGGCGGCAACTACGCTACCCTCAATGCAACGATGCAAGATAATCGTCGCGGCGATACCAACACCACGGCCGCGAAGATCCGCAAACTCGCCTATCTCGTTCCCGGCGGCGTGCTCCAAGTTGCCGGCGATAGCGGCAACGGCTCCGCGATCTTCTACGCGCTTACCGGCCCCGAGAACGAAATCGGGCCGGCCGCCGAAAAAGTCGCGCAGTTCTTGCGCGATACTCCCGGCTCGGTCAACGTGCAAACGTCGGCCGAAGTCGCGGCGCCGCGGCTAAACGTCGACGTGAACGCGGGCAAGGCGGAGTTACTCGGCGTCTCCCCGTCGGATGCGGCGAACGTCGCGCGGATCGCAGTCGACGGCGCGGTTGCCACCAAGGTGCGCACGCCCAACGGGCTCATCGACGTGCGCGTACAGTATCCGCGGGCCGATCGCAGGGAGGTCTCGCAACTCGAGAACGTGCGGGTTCGCGCCGCCGACGGCACGCTGGTACCGCTGTCGGATGTCGCCACGTTCACGTGGACCCTCGCCCCGACGAAGATCGAGCGCTTGAACCGGCAACGCGTCGTCAACGTGCTGGGCGACGTGTTGCCGGGCTACTCGCTGGGCGCCGTCACCAGCCCGCTCGAGCGCAAGCTGCGGCAGCCCGGATTCTTGCCGCAGGGGGTCGGCCTCACCGCGCAGGGCGATTCGCAATTCATGGAAGAGACGATGTCCAACATGCTGCTGGCGCTGGCGCTCTCGTTCACGCTGGTGTATATGCTGATGGTCATCCTTTACGGCTCGTTCTTCGAGCCGCTGATCGTGATGTTCTCGGTCCCGCTTGCGATTATCGGCGCGTTGATCTTCCTTGCGCTGATGGGACGGCTACAGCCGCAGCAGGGCCAATCGTTAAATATCATCTCGATGCTCGGCATCGTCATGCTTTTCGGATTGGTTGCCAAGAACGGCATCCTGCTCGTCGACTACTCGAATACCTTGGTAAAACGCGGCATGCGCGTCCGCGAGGCGGTGCTGCAAGCCGCGACGACGCGTTTCCGTCCGATCGTCATGACGACGGCGGCGATGATTTTCGGCATGCTGCCGCTCGCGCTGGGCTTTGCCGAAGGCGGCGAATGGAGGCAGGCGATCGGCACCGTCATCATCGGCGGCCTGATCAGCTCGCTGGTGTTGACGCTCTTCCTCGTCCCCATGATTTATAATACGTGGATGGGTTCGTTCGAGCGGCGCGCGGACCGGCGGGCTCTGCGCGAAGAATTGGGGCCGATTCCTGCATCCACGGCCGTAAGAGACTTTTAGTCTGAGGTTTTGCTGGGTATAGACCAGCCGATGAAGAGCAAGATTGTACGCTTCCTAGGCGCCGCCACCGTGGCCGCGCTCCTCGCCCAGCCGGCGATTGCGCTGGCAAATCCGGTCACCGTCGTGGTGAACGGCTCGCAGATGCAGTTCGACCAGCCGCCGATCGAGCAGGCCGGCCGGGTGTTCGTTCCGCTTCGCGGCGTCTTCGAGCGCCTCGGTGCGACGGTTGTCTATTCGAACGGTCAGATCAACGCAACCGGAAACGGACGTTCGATCTCGCTGCATATCGGGTCGACGCAGGCGACCGTGAACGGGCAAACGCAGTATCTCGACGTAGCGCCGTTCGAAGTTGGGGCTAGAACCTTGGTGCCGTTGCGTTTCGTCGCGCAGGCGCTCGGGGCGGCGGTCAGTTGGGATCAAGCGAGTTCGACCGTTACCATCAACGGGTCGGGCGGCCCGTCCGGCGGCGCGGCTCCGGTGCAAAACAATCTCTCGTTCGCGCTCACGGCAAAACGGCCGACCGGGAACATCCAGACGGCGTACCCGGCCATCCACGCCGTGTTTAGCGAGCCGGTCAACCGCAACACCTTGCGCGTGGCGATCGACGGCCGCGACGTGACGGCCAACGTCTATGCGAATGCGAACGGATTTGACGTAACCCCGCCCTTCGCGCTTTCGAACGGAACGCACCGCGTAAGCGTCACCGGTACGACGCAAGCGGGGGCGAGCTTCGCCACCGGCTGGGCGTTCAATAGCGGCGCCGCCTCTTCGCAAAACTACATCCGCGCGCTGCAGCCGCAGCCCGGCGGCGTCGTACCCTCGAGCTTCGCGCTGACGGGGCGGACCCTGCCGGGATCGCACGTCCACATCGTGGCCGCGGGGCAAGCCTCGGCCATGGGCGGCCTGCTCCAAGTAGGAACGGGAACGTTCCAGACCGATACCACGGCCGACGCGAACGGCTTTTTCCGGGCCGACATCTCGATCAATGCGGTGAACGGTGGAAGCGTTCGCCTGCTGATTCAATCGACCGCGCCGAGCGGCGCCTCGATCGAGCGTTCCTTCAACTACAGCACGTAGAGCCGCTCCCGGCGCTTCGGGGAAACGCGTTAAGCGCCCCCGAAGCGCCGCTGCATGCAAATCGATCTTTGGACCGACGTCGCGTGCCCGTGGTGCTACATCGGCGTTTCGCGTTTCGAGCGGGCGCTCGCGCAGACCGGCGTCGATGTGTCGTTGCGCATCCATCCCTACCAACTCGACCCCGAGGCTCCCATCCCGGGAGTCCCCGCGATCGACCGCTACCGCCGCAAATTCGGTGACGAAGCGGAAGCGATCGTGGAGCGCGTCACCACGACCGCGCGCGAAGACGGCCTGGCGTTCGATCTCGAGCGGGCGATTACCGCGAACACCTTCGATGCCCATCGCGCGATTGCGTACGCGCAGCGGCTCGGGAAGGGCCCCGAGCTCGAACGTTCGCTCTATCGTGCCTACTTCGCAGAAGGGCTCGATGTGAGCGACCGCAGCGTATTGGCGGATCGCGCCGCCGATGCCGGCCTCGATCGCGATTCGATCGCGGCATATCTTGACGGCGACGACGGCGTCGACGAGGTGCGGGGGGAACTCGTGCAGGCGATAGAGACCGGCATTACCGGCGTCCCGTCGTTTCTTTTCAACGGCGAGTTTATGGTGCCGGGAGCGGTCGACGAGCAGAGCTTCGTGCGCATTCTGCGGCAGATGCAGCAGATGCAGCCGATGCCGGAGGACCGGCCGTGAGCCGGCGGGCCTTGGTTACGGGCGCCGCGGCGGGCTTGGCCGCTGGCATCGCCGCGGAGCTGGTGGGCGCCGGGTTCGAGCTGGTGGCGATTACCTACCGTACCACGCCGCCCGATCGCACGCTCGCGGCGATTCGCGCAGCCGGTGCGGAAGCGACGGCAACGCGCATCGATTTTCTGGACGACGAACGCACGATCGCCTCCGCGCTCGACGGCCTGGTGCGAGAGAGCGGCCCCTTCGACACCCTCGTCCACGCGGTCGGCCCGCTCGTCGTGCGGCGGTTCGAACGGACGACGATGGCGGAGTACCACGAAATGTTCGACGGCAACGTTCGCAGCGCCGTATTGTGCGCACATGCGCTCCTGCCCTCGATGCGCGAGCGCGGGTTCGGACGCCTCGTGTTCTTCGGCATGAACGGCGCGAGCCAAACGATACCCTTTACGGGCTTTTCGTTGCATCAGGCCGCCAAGAGCGCCGTGGTCGCCTTCGCGCGTTCCTTAGCGATGGAAGAAGCGGGGTCTGGAATTACCGTCAACGTCATCGAGCCGGGCGACATTCGGCAAAAGAGCATCGATCGCGCTCGAGCGCGCGAATTGCCTGCGGGCACGCCTCGCGGTCGCCCCGGCAGCTACCAAGACGTCGCCGATACCGTGCGCTTCCTGGTCGATGCCGACCGCGACTTCATCACCGGTGCCGTGATCGGCGTTACCGGGGGGTTGAAAGGGGCCGCCGAGCGAAACGCGTCGGACCAATGAAACACCGCGATGAATCCGA
>DAHUXY010000061.1 GCA_027315505.1 Vulcanimicrobiota bacterium
CGGCGCGCCGACATATACTCGAAAATCTTGCTTCCGAATTCGCCGGCGGTACGCGGGTCCATGTTGAGCAGGATAAGCAATACGGCGGCCTCACGTTGCTTGCGCACCACCTCGTCGCGAGGAATGACGCCGCTTGCTTTCACGCAATCGGCGACATCGAATGCTTTCGCGCGATCGAGAACGTAGGCTTCATCGGGACCGTAAAAATCGATGGTAACGAGACGCCCTGCAGCCTGCCCTTCGTCTCGTAAGTGACGGATTGCGGCAAAGAGAGGATCCGGGCAACGCTTCCCGTTGTACAGCAGCCCCGTGTAACAGATATTGAATGCGGCGGGCGTCGCAGGTTCGATCGAAGCCTCGAGTGCGATGTCCGGACCGTTCGGGATAACGTGAATCGACGCGGCCGGCAACAAACGTTTCAACGTATCCTCAAGAGCCGGCGCGACGGTGCTGATGCTCGAGGCACGCCGCATGACCACGCGCTCGACGATCGCGGAGAGCGGGCCGCTCCGTACGGCGTTTTGGTATGGGTTACCGGTCCACAAATCGCGATAATCCGCGATCCAAGGAATGCGGAAACGTTTGGAAAGCAGTGCCGCCGCCAGGTGGGCGGAATGCGGCGGGCCGGTCGATAGCAGCGCGTGATACTGCCTGCGGCCGATCAACCGAGCCGCGGCGGTGGTCGCGGACGGGAGCCACCCGACTTGCCGGTCCGGAAAGCATAAAAAGCCTGCGCTCTTCCGCAGCACGCTACCCACGAAGCGGCTTTTCGGAACGCTTGCCGAGGCGCGCTCAACCGTGCCGCTCCTCGCCGGGCTCAAGCGGTCGCGCACCCGCACGACGTCGGGCGTCGAGGCGCAGCCGGCAAGCTCTCGAGATACGACGTCGACGTTCCAACCAAGTTCGCAGAGGTATTTCTTGAGATAGCCGGCGCGCAGCGCTCCTGCTTCCGGTTCGGGCGGAAAATAATACGAGAGCAGCAGCGCGTTTCTCATGAGGCTCGAACTCGCAACAGGTGCTTCGCGCGCTCCATGAACGCCGAGCGCGCGGATTGGGACCGGTGCGTCCCATACGGAATCAGGTTTGCCCCGAGCCCGCGTTTGAAGCGCTCGACGCCCGGGAGCCCCTCGCTGGCACCAAGGTTATACCAGTGCATCCCGCGCGCGCAGGCCTCTCGGATCATGGCGTGGTTGAGTGCGTTGCTGGGGCGCATCGTGCCGAATTCGGCGCGCATCGCCGCCGAAAAGAAAAAGGCCTCCGAGTCTCCGTAGAACATCACGCCGCCGGCAATCACCTGGCCTTCGAGCTTCGCGAACCAGAACTCAACGTCGGGTGATGCATGCAGAGCTTCAAACAACGCGGCCGGAATGGCGGGCTTCTCCAGCCCCCATCGCTCGCTGGCCTCGCACAGCAGTGCGTAGTATCTGCCGACGGCATCGCCGGAACGATCGACGTCGCACGTCACGCCGCGCCGAAACGCTTGCCCCGCCATGCGGCGCGCCCGCCCGTCCCACGCGGCAATAGCCGCGTCGAATCCGCCGGTCAGATCGACGGCGGCGGTGGAAAAGCATGGCTGGGGGGCGGCGGGAAGTTCCGGGTCCAGCGGCCACAGCGTCAGCGCCACTTTGTCGCCGATGGAGCCAAGCGCGCGAACCAGCGATTCGTAATGCGCCGGTACGGGCCGGCCGCCGGCCACGGGTATGAGTGCCGTGTACGAACCCAGCGGCATGCCCGAGTATTCGTCGAGCCGCAGCCGCGATCGCGAGCGCATCAAGGGCAGAATACATTCCATGCCGTCGGAGAAGCGCACGCGTACGGGCGAGCTTAGAAGCCCGGGAAAGGCCGCCGCGCAGGCCGCAGCCCACGAGGTGGTCGCGAAGAACGTCGATGGAGGAGCTGCGCGCTGCGCGTCTTCCCAATCGCCGGTACGTGCGGGCTCGATACCCACGATAGACATCCGTTGCGTCACGCTTGTAGCATGCCTGAAAATTGCGCCGGAGCCGTGGGACCTTTGAGACCTATCGAAGGGGCCGAGCGTCCATCACAGGCGGGCGTTGCCGATGTACGATAGAGAGCATGGCGACTTTTCTGCGGGCGTTCGTCCTGTGCGCCGGAACCTGCGCTGTAGGGATGGCTTGTAGTGCGCTGCAGCACCCACGCGAGGCCCTTGCCCTGGTGGAAAGCGCGGCGGTGCGGGCGCCGTCGTTTGAAGCGACCGGGAATTCCATTACGATCGTTCAGGGCCGCGACGCTGCTCCGCCGTCGGCCGCTTTAGCAACCTTTCTGCCCGACCCGTTGAGCAATGCCGGCTTAAAGGCGTTTTCGTTGGCGACCGCTCAGA
>DAHUXY010000062.1 GCA_027315505.1 Vulcanimicrobiota bacterium
GCCGTTGCGGCTTGGAGCTGCTTGAGCTCGTCGGCCGTAAGCGGGGACCAGTTGCCCTTGGCCGTCTTGCTCGAGGGGAGCAGCGACCCGACGATCGGGATCGCTAGGCCTAGGCCGATGACGCCGCCGATCACGAGGGTGGCGTTAGCCATGAACGTGCGCCGGGTCATCTCCTCGGGCGTGCCGGGGTCGTCGTAGGCGCTGTGGACCGAACGCTGGACGCCCTCTGAGGCATCCGCAGAATGCTTAGACAAAGCTCACTCTCTCCGGAAAGATGAATCGGATCCTTGTTTCCAATGGATTGTAAGCCCGCCCTCTTCCTAGGGGCGTGGACCTAACTCGGAGCGAGCAGACGGATGTCGCTTCTGGACCCCTACATTTTGTAGCTGTGGAGCCCGCTGATCCAAATATTGACGCCCAGATAACAGAAGATCGCGGTCGCGAACCCAAGGATGCTGACCCAGTTCGTCCGCAGCCCGCGCCAATTGTTGCGCGTGTGCAGATGCATGTAGGCGAGATAGACGATCCAAGTCGCTAGTGCCGCGGTCTCTTTGGGATCCCACTGCCAGTAGGCGCCCCACGCCTCCTTCGCCCACGCCGCTCCGGTGATGATGCCGATCGAGATGAGCGGCAATCCGATGGCGATCGCGCGATACACCACGATGTCGAGCTGCGCGAGCGTCGGCAGCGACGTGAGCCACGTTGCGGTGGGGTTGCCCATGGCGGCCGCGGCGGCGATAGCCGGCGTGTCGCGGGTGATCTTGGCTTGCTCGGTTCCGGAGTACGAAACGCTCGCATGCGCGCCGGCGAAGTTTGCCGGCGTGCCGGCCGCGACGAGGGGGCCGGCCGGGCGCGAACTGTAGTGGCGTTCCGCGTAGTACTTCACGAGATAGATGCACGAGAAGACGAACGCGACCAGAAATGCCGCATACGACGAAACGACGATCGGGACGTGGACCTTGGCCCAGTACGATTGGAGCGACGGTACGGCCGGCATCGTGCCTTCGTTCCAGGTGACGCCGTACGCGAGAAAAATAGCGGCCATCGCCAGCACGAAACCGCCCGCGAACCAGAGTTTGTAACGAATCGCGAAGCCGATGAAAATAGCGACCGACATCGCCGAAAAGAGCGAAAGCGAACCGTACAGATTCAACAGCGGCCAAATATGCGTCAACTCGTAGCGCACGATTAATTGTGCGAACTGAGTAACGCACCCGGCGATCGCGAGCGGCGCGCCCAGATTGCGCAGCCAGTCCTCACGCGTAAAGAAGAACATCAAGAGTGCCAGCGCGCCGAGCGTGTAGCACGCGAGTGCCACGATCATCATCAGTTCGTCGACCGAAATATGTGAGCCCATCGTATTAATACGCCTCCGCGGGAGAGAAGTGAGCGCTGGGGCCGGGCGGCTCCATCGAACTCGTGAATTCCGCGATCAATTCGCGGAATTGGGTTTCGAAGATATCGTAGCCCTTTACGGTGGTAGCGGCTAGGCCGACCGTACAGGTTTGCGCGTGAGCTTCCGCTTCGACGCGCACGTACAAGCGCGCGGGCAGGAAGTAGAACGAGATAATCAGGCCGGCGACGAGCACCAAGGCTCCGATGCCGACCAAGGGAATGCCGGGATCGTAGCGATACTGAAAGCCGCTGTACAGGACGTAACGGTTCGGGGTAATTTGCCACCCGCGCCCGAGATCGATCGCGCTATGCAGCGGGACCAGCGCGGCCCCGGCCGACGAGCCGCCGACGAAAAGGTTGAGTACGGTTGCCGGATCGTTGACGCGCGGGTCCGCCGAGGGTTGCCCGCTTACGCGATCGACGGTCGGGACGAAGCGCGTGTATTCGATCGTGCTCTGCGTACCGGGGATGTCGATCGTGTCGCCTTCTTTCAGCGTGCGGTCCGAGAGCGCCGGTACGCGCTTGCCGTCGTGCGTCACCAAGAAGCGCATCCCGAAGCCGTAGCTCGACTGATAGTATAGCGTCCCGTCTACGTTGATGGGATGGTTGACGCGGACCGTGTAGTTTTTCGGGACGCCGCTCTTACCGGTGACCGTGACGTGCGAGACGTAGTCGATCGGTTGATAGACCATGCCGCTCTTGGTGGCGATCGGAGCGATCGTATAGCGGAAACTGTCGAGGTGGAAGATCGCGTGCGTCTGCGGGATCTCTGCGGTTTGGCCGGTGAGTATGGCGGCATCGCCGGAGAAGCCCTTCGCCCAATAGATCGTCGTACCGGCCGCTATGATCACGAACCCGAGATGCGCGATCAGTACGCCGCGCCGCGCCCAATTGTGTTTATCCGCAAAGCCCCACTCGACGCCGTCGAATTCGCGATTGCGAATATGCCAACCACGGTTACGAAAAAACGCTTCGACCTTCGCGCGGACGCCGGCTTCGTCGCCTCGGACGCTCACCGAAGCGTTGAGCGGGATTTTGTCGATTTTTACCGGCCGCAGGGGCGGCAGCCGGGCCGGGATCACGCGTTTGAACGTGCAGACCGCGAGCGAGAGTAAGATCAAACCGATGATGCCGACGTACCACGGTGAGTGATAGATATTATCGAAGCCCAGACGGATCAGGGCTCGGGCAATCGGGGCGGGATACGCACTAAAATACGCGCTCGCATCTTTGCCTTGGTCGACAACGACGCCGATGATGGTAAAGACGCCCCACACCAAAAACAGCAAGACGGCGAATAAAACGTTACCGAAGGTGCGTACGACGTTATCGTAGGCGGCATCGAGCGACGAGCGAGTTGCGATCACGACATCTCCAGGCTAGGCCGAAGCTTCAGCGCGTCGCCACGACTTCTCAAGCACGATGATAATCCAAATGGAAACTTCGTACAGAACGTACATGGGGAAAGCGAGCAAGGCCATGGTTAGCGGGTTGCCATCGGGCGCGGCGATTCCGGCGGCGATGACCATTGCGAAAAGTGCGTGGCGCCGGTATTTGCTCAAAAAGGCCGCACTCACGATCCCCAGACGAGCGAGACCGATCAGGACGATCGGCAGTTGAAAGATCAGCGCGAAGAGGGCGAGCAGAATCAGCAAGAAATTGAGCGTCTCGCTCACCCCGAAGGTCGGCGTCGCGATCGCATCCGTGATGCTCACCAGCGCCGCGATCACGCGCGGAATAACGATAAAATGCGCGAAGGCCAGGCCCAGGCCCGCCAGAAAAAACGAGGGCGCGATAAAGGCGTAGACCATCCGGCGCGTGCGCGGATGGACCGCCGGCACCACGAACATCCAGAGCTGATACAAGAGCATCGGGAGCCCGACGATAATGCCGCCGATCACCGAAAACTTGATCTCGATGAAAATAACGTCGGCCGGCCCGAACGCGTGGAGCGTGATGCCGTGGAAGTACGCGTTCACCATCCATTTGATGATGAATTGCGAGGGGTAGAAGAGCACGAGCGCGATGACGCCGACGGTTCCGATCGCGATCAAGAGACGGTTACGGAGCTCCCCGAGGTGCTCCGTAAACGACATCTCCTTCTGATCCCAAGCGTGGGGCTCGGTGACGGTATCCTGCAATTAGGCGCTCGGCGTGCCCTTGCCGGCGGTCGGCTGCGGGACCGCTTCGCCGGACATGCTGCCGGCCTCGACGTTGCTCATCGGATCGGCCGCCGCGGTCTGGGCCGCCATGCGGGAGCGAGCTTCTTCGCGGGCCTTCGCGGTCGCTTCATCGGCCTCGATCTGCCCCATCATGAATTCTTTCTTCGCCTGCCCGGCGCTGCGCGCCAGCTTCGGAAGCTTGTCGGCTCCGAAGAGCACGGCGCCCACCACTAGGATGCCGATAATGATCGGTGCATCGATGATGGCAAAGAGTGGGTGGATGGACATAGGTGGTTATCTCCTCTCCCTACTCAAACGAGCAGGGCATCGGCAAGGTTCGCCAAGCTCTCTTTCGACACGCCTTCCCGAAGAGGCTGCAGCGCGGCCTTAGCGCGCACTACATACTCGCCGATCCGTTCGCGGGTAGCTTCCAGGCCACCCTGGCCGTCGATAGCGCGAATCGTGCTACCGATCATCGCGCCGTTTTCGCTTCCGGCGTAGAAACGCTCGATCGTCGATCGGAAGTTGCGATCGCCGCGCTCCAGCGCCAAAATCAGGGGAATCGTCATTTTGCGCTCGGTTAGGTCGTTGCCGACCGGCTTGCCGACCGTCAACTCGTCCGCCGTCATATCGAGCAGGTCGTCGTTCATCTGGAACGCGATCCCGTACAGCTCGCCGAAGGCGTGCAGCGCGGCGATCTCCTCGCTCGAACCGCCGCCCATGATGGCCCCGCACTGCGCCGAGGCCGCGAACAGCGACGCCGTTTTTTTGCGCGCGACCTCCACGTAGCCGTTCACCCCGAGATCGAAGTTGCCGAGCGCGCGAAGCTGCAGTACCTCGCCGTCGCAGATATCGGCCAGCGTCGACGAGAGAATGTTCGGCACCGGATGCGGATAGTTCGCCGTGACGTTCTTGAAGATCCACGCAAAGAGGTAATCGCCCGCGAGCACGCTGACGCGGTTGCCGTAGTCGATGGCGGTAGCGTTCACGCCGCGCCGCGTCTTGGCGTTGTCGACGACGTCGTCGTGGATCAGCGTCGCGACGTGGATCAATTCCATGTATGCGGCCAAATGGAGGTGCTCCGCTGCATCCCCACCACAGGCTTGCGCGGAGAGCAGTGTCACGCGGGGGCGCAGGCGCTTTCCCCCGGCCGCGAGCATGCGTTTTACCGCTTCGGTAATAATCGCGTTGTCGGTCGAAAACGACGAAGCGAAGAACGCTTCGACGAGCGCGTAGAGATTCGATTCGCTCTCGAGAGCTCCGTGCATCACGGATTCGTTCCGTAGTGGATCGCGATCGAACCGCCCATGAGCCGGACATAGCCGCTCTGCGCGAACCCGGCGCGTTCGAAGCGCTCGCGGAGCGCGTCCGCATTGGGATGATGCGTGAGCGAAT
>DAHUXY010000115.1 GCA_027315505.1 Vulcanimicrobiota bacterium
GCAACGGTTTTGGGCAGCGGCCGCTGCGACGAGGGCGGAGATTTGGGCGTGCTATGCGCCGGCTGCCGGCCGGCGGCCGATTCCGGCTGCGGGACCGTCCGATGTTCGATGCGCAGCGACGTCGAGGTCACCACCGACTCGCGCTTCTGCGGATGCGGCATGAAGAAGTTCCAGCCGGTCAGCCAGAGCAGCAGCGGGATCAGAATCGCGTGGAGCGTCGCCGAAAGGAACAACGCCCAAAGCAGCACGCGTCTTCTGCGGTTGCCGCGCCGGGGGGGTACCATCGGGCCCTAAAGTACGGTGCGGGCTAGGCAGAGTACTCTCAGCGCGTCTCCAGGCTCGAAAACTAGCGCGGCGGCGGCCGGGCTGGGCCCGGGGGGACCGGCGTCGTGGAGGCGAACCTCGCGGGAGCGCTTTTCTACCGGAGACCATCACGTTGTCCCAGCCCGAATTCAACCCTGAACCCACCCAGCCCCAGTCCCAGCCCCAGCAGCCGCACGAGCACCACCTCACGCGGGCACTGGTGTGGATCGGCGTCGCCGGCCTTACCGCCGCGCTCGCCGTTACCATCGTGCGCACCCTTGCGAGCCGGCGCCCCGACGACCCGACGAGCCAGCGCATCCAGACGCTGATCGACGAGGCCAATCAGTTGCTCAAGACGCTTGACGAACAAAGACACAGCGCTTAAACCGGCGTCTGCCGTTCGCGTCGGTACCGAACTCGACGTCGCATTCACCGATCTGCTCGCCAATGGCCAGGCTGTCGGCCGGGCCGGCGGCATGGTCGTTTTTTGCTTTGGCCCCCTGCCGCGCGAGCGGGCTCGCGTCCGCATCACGACGATTAAGCCCAAATACTCCGTGGCCGAGTTCGTGCGCCTCATCGAAGGCTCGCGCGAGCGCGTCCAGCCCTTCTGCGCGGTCTTCGGCGCGTGCGGGGGCTGCCAGGTCCAACACCTGAGCTATCCGGCGCAGCTGGCCTGGAAAACCGATATCGTGCGCAACGCCCTGCAGCGCATCGGCGGCTTTACCGACCTGCGGATCCGCCCGGCGGTCGGGATGGTGCATGCCCGCGGATATCGCAATAAGATGTCGCTCGTGGTCGACCACTCGACGCCGGTCCCGAGCATCGGGTTTTACCAGCAGCGCTCGCACGAGGTGGTGCCGATCGACGCCTGCCCCATCGTCACGCCGCAGCTCAACGAGTTTATCGCCCGGATCAACCGCGCGCGGCTGCAGCCGGAGACGGCGCCCGCGCTGGTGCCCGCGCGGCACGTCGTCTCGCGCAGCGCGCGGTCGACCGGGCAAGCGGTCGTTACGATCACCACGGCGCAGGCCTCGCCCGAGGTCGCGCAGGCCGGCCCGGCGCTCCTCGCGCAACTGCCCGGGGCGGTCGGTTTAACGAACTCCTACGGCCTGAATTCGCAGAACGCGATCATGGGCCGCAACCATACCGTGATCGCGGGCAAATCCGAGATCGAGGAGCAGATTCACGGGGTGCGCTACCGCGTCTCCGCGGGGTCGTTCTTCCAAGTTAATGTCGAAATCGTCGGACGGATCTTCGATTTTCTGCGCTCGGCGCTGGAACGGCCGCGCGCGATCGTCGATCTGTACTGCGGCGCGGGGACGTTCTCGCTCTATTTTGCGAAGCACGGTTGCAGCGTCTACGGCATTGAGGAAAATCCGCTCGCGGTGGAAGAAGCGCAGACGAACGCCGCGCTCAACGGCGCACAAGAGCTGGTGCAGTTCCATGAAGGCCGCGTGGAAGAAGCGGTGCGCACGCCCGCGGCGCGCGCGGCGATGGAACGGGCCGAAATCGTGTTCTTGGACCCTCCGCGCAAAGGCAGCGACGAAGTGACGCTGGGCGCGATTGCGGCCGCCGGCGTGCCGTACGTCTGGTATCTTTCGTGCGATCCCGCAACGCTGGCCCGGGATTTGAAGTTCTTGGCATCCAAAGGATACGCGCTGGGCATCGTGCAGCCGTTCGACATGTTCCCGCAGACGGGGCACGTCGAGACGCTGGTCACCCTGTATAGCGAGGCGCACGTCGCGCAACAGGCGGTGGACCGGGCGTTCCTGGATGCGCCCATCCCGAGTTGGCCCGAAGATGATCCCCTTGCCGTTCAACCATCGGAGTACCCCGATTTTGTCATCCGAGAAAATTGATATTCGCTACGTCGCCACGCTGGCGCGGCTCGCCCTGACCGACGATGAGGTGGCGCGCTTCGGTGCGCAGCTCGGCGATCTGCTCGAGCACGTCGACGCGCTCGCGAAGCTGGACGTGTCGGCGGTTGCCGCGACCGCCCAAGTCGTCGAATCGCGCAACGTCGAGCGGGACGACATCCTTGCGCCGAGCCTCGATCGTGAAGTGGTGCTCGCGCAGGCGCCGGCGCGCCAAGGCGCCTTCTTTCGCGTCCCGCGCATCATCGCCGAATAACCGCCGGAATCATAGGAACGAACGACGTGTCAGACTCTATCGAACGCAACGCGGCCGAGATCGCCCGCGGCGTCAACAGCGGGGCGTTCTCCGCCGCCGAACTCACGCGCAGCATGCTCGCGCACATCGACCGCACCGAACCGCAGGTCGGCGCATATCTGAGCGTGCTGCACGAACGTGCCGCGGCCACGGCCGCGCGCGTGGACGAACGCATCAAACAGGGAGAGCGCTTACCGCTCGCCGGCGTGCCGTTAGCCGTGAAGGACAACATGTGCCTGGAAGGCACGCGCACCACCTGTGGGAGCAAAATCCTCGAACATTGGACCTCGCCCTATACGGCTACCGCCGTGCAGCGGCTGCTCGACGCGGGCTGCATCCCGGTCGGCAAGGCGAACATGGACGAATTTGCGATGGGCAGTTCGTGCGAGAACTCGGCATTAGGCGTCACGCGTAATCCCTACGATCTCGAGCGCGTTCCGGGCGGGTCGAGCGGCGGTTCGGCCTCGGCCGTGGCCGCGTTCGAAGCCGCGATCGGCATGGGCAGCGATACCGGCGGCTCCATTCGCGAGCCCGCGGCGTTCTGCAATCTGGTCGGTTTTAAGCCGACGTACGGCCGCGTCTCGCGCTACGGGTTAATCGCGTTCGCGTCGAGCCTGGACCAGATCGGTCCGCTCACGCGCACGGTTGAAGATGCTGCGCTGGCCTACGACGCGATGGGCGGGCACGACCCCATGGACGCAACGTCGATCGATCGTCCGTTCGAAACCACCGCGGACGGATTGCGCACCGATTTGCGCGGCGTGCGCGTCGGCATCGTTCGCGAGTTCGCCACCAAAGAACTCGGCCCGGAGATCGACGCGCTCTACGCCAAGGCCTATCGCGATTTGGAGGCGCTCGGCGCCGAACTCGTGGAGGTCGCGCTGCCGACCGCCGAGTACGGGTTGGCGACGTATTATCTCATCGCGCCCGCGGAGTGTTCCTCGAACCTCGCGCGCTTCGACGGCGTCCGCTACGGGCTGCGCGTCGAAGGAGCGAACGTGCACGAGATGTACGAGCGCACGCGCGCGGCGGGCTTCGGCCCCGAGGTGAAACGCCGCATCCTCATCGGCACCTACGCGCTTTCGAGCGGCTACTACGACGCGTACTACGTTCGCGCGCAGAAAGCTCGCACGTTGATCGCTCAAGATTTCGCTAAAGCCTTTGCTTCCTGCGATCTGATCGCAGCCCCGGCCGCGAGTTCGCCCGCGTTTACCTTCAATGCAAAGAGCGATCCGTACAGCATGTATTTGATGGATTACTACACGATTCCGATGTCCCTCGCCGGGTTGCCGGCGCTCAGCGTACCGTGCGGCTGGGTAACGCCGCCCGGCGGCGCATCGCCGATGCCGATGGGGCTGCAATTAACCGCACCGCTCTTTGCGGAGCGCGCGCTGCTCTCTGCGGCGCACGCCTACGAGCGCGCGACCGGGCACGCCGCCGCGCAACGCCCCGTCATTGCCATGGAGGCGACGCAGTAGCATGCAGTACGAAGCCGTCATCGGTATCGAGTGCCACGTCGAGCTCAAGACCGCAACCAAGATGTTCTGCGGCTGCCCGAACGAGTTCGGCGGCGAACCGAACACGAAAGTCTGCCCGGTCTGCCTAGCATTGCCGGGGTCGCTACCGGTTCCGAATCGCGCCGCTATCGACCATATGGTGCGCGCCGGCCTCGCCGTCGAAGCGGCGATTCCGACGTTCTCCAAATTCGATCGGAAGAATTACTTCTATCCCGACATGCCCAAGGATTACCAGATCTCGCAGTTCGATATGCCGCTCACGCAGGGCGGCGTCGTGAAGTATTGGCTCGAGGACGGAACGATGAAATCGTGCCGCCTCACCCGCATCCATCTCGAAGAAGATACCGGTAAATCGACGCATGCGGGATCCGGCGACGGGCGCATTTCGGGCAGCACCTACTCGCTGATCGATTTCAACCGTGCCGGCGTTCCGTTGATGGAGTGCGTCTCGGAGCCCGAGATTCATAGCGCGGACGAGGCCGTGGCCTATCTGGAGTCGTTGCGCCGCACGTTGCAGCAGCTCGGTGTGAGCGACGTGAAGATGGAAGAAGGCTCGCTGCGCTGCGATGCCAACGTCTCGATCCGCCCCGTCGGGGCAAGCGAACTCGGCACCAAAACCGAAATCAAAAACATGAACTCCTTTCGTTCGGTGCATCGGGCGATTCAAAGCGAAATTGCGCGGCAGATCGCCGTGGTGGAAGCCGGCGAGCGGATCGTTCAGGAGACGCGTGGCTGGGACGAAATCAACGGCACCACGATCTCGATGCGTAGCAAAGAACAGGCGCATGACTATCGCTATTTCCCGGACCCCGATTTGGTGCCGATGGAAATTACCGCCGCATACGTCGATGCGCTGCGCGAGACGATCCCGGAAGCTCCGTGGAAGCGCTTTCTCCGGTATACGCAAAGCTACGGCCTGAACGTCCTGCAGGCAACGCAGCTCATCGATACGCAGCCCCTGGCGTCGTACTTCGATGCGGTGGTTGCGGCGAGCGACAACGCGCAGCAGGCCACGAATTTCGTCCTGGGCGATCTCTCGCGGCTTGCGAACGAATCCGGTACGCCGGTGTGGCTGTCGGCAGTCTCACCCGAACATTTGGCCGAGTTGATCGTGCTCGTCGATGGGAAGACGATCAATTCGAAGATCGCCAAGGAGCTGTTGGTGCGCATGTGGGCCGGCGAAGGCTCTCCCAAAGCGCTGGTGGAGCGCGAGGGCCTCGCGCAAACCAGCGACCCCGCCGCCATCGAAGCGTTTGTCGTGGACGTGCTGGCCGCTAACGAAAAGAGCGTGAACGACTACCGCGCCGGCAAGACCAACGTCATGGGCTTTCTGGTGGGCCAAGTGATGAAGGCCTCTCGCGGGAAGGCCGACCCTGCGCTCGTCAACGACGTGGTGAAGAAGAAACTCGAGCAATGAGATGGACTCGCTAGGCGCGCTCGCCGACGAGCGGACGCTGGAGGCCCTCGATTTCGCAAGCGTGCGAGAGCGGGTGGTGAGAGCCACACGCACGCAGCGTGGTACCGCGGCCGCGCGCGATCTGCACCCCAGCATCGATTTTGCGCTGGTCCACCTCGAACAAGCGCGCACCGCGATCGTCCGCGATTTGGTGGCCGGCGCGGATCTGCACGTATTACCGGCCGCGGACACGGGCGAACTCACGCAGACTGCCGCGCTCGGCCGCACCCTCGCGCCGAGCGATTTGCGTGCGGTCGCCGATGCGATCTCGGCAGCGGCAGCGGCGTACAATGCGTTGCGCGAGGAACGGCAGCCCGCGATTACCGGCATGCTCGCCCCGTACACGCCGCTCAAAGACCTGCATCGCGCCCTCGTCGACGCGGTGGACGAGCGCGGTGCCGTGCTGGACCGTGCTTCGCCGGCGTTAGGCCGCATCCGGCGCAACCTCGCGCAAGCGCAGAACGATGCCCGCGAACGCGTCGCATCGATCATGCGTTCCGACCGCTTCGCTCGCGCGATCCAAGACTCGGTCGTCACGATGCGCGAGAACCGCTACGTCGTTCCGGTGAAGGCCGAGTTCGCAGGCGAGTTTCCGGGCATCGTTCACGATACCAGCTCGTCGGGACAGACGCTATTCGTCGAGCCGCTCGCGGCACTCGATACGAATAACCGCGTCAGAACGCTGCGGTTGGACGAAGAGCGCGAGGTGCTCCGCATTCTCGACGAACTCTCGCAGCGCGTCGGGGCCCACGCGGCAGAGATCGAAGCGAACGTCGAGATGTTGGCGCGGATCGACGTGATCGTTGCCAAGGCGAACGTCGCCAAGGCGATGGACGCGGTGGCGCCGGAACTGAGCGACGAACCGGTCGTCCGGGTGGAGCGCGGCCGCCATCCGCTGCTCGCGGAGCGCGCGGTGCCGCAATCGCTCGTGCTCGATGAGACGACCCGGTTTCTGATCGTTTCCGGCCCGAATATGGGCGGCAAAACCGTCGCGCTCAAAATGCTCGGGCTCTTTGTGGCCATGACGTACGCCGGGATGCAGATTCCGGCCGCGATCGGCACGCGCGTCGGGCGGTTTACCCACGTCTTGGCCGACATCGGCGACGAACAGTCGATCGTTGCCAACGCATCCACGTTCTCCGCGCACCTCGAGCGCATGCGCGAGATGCTCCGCACCGCCGACGCGCACACGCTCGTGCTCGTGGATGAAATCGGCGGAGGCACCGAGCCCGGTGCGGGAGCCGCCCTCGCCATTGCGATGCTCGAGCGGCTCTTGGTCGCCGGTGCGAGCGGCATCGTCACGACCCACGCGACCGAGCTGAAACTCTTCGCCGCCGCTACGCCGGGCGTCGCGAATGCGAGCGTCCGCTTCGACCCCCAGAGCTTTCGGCCGACGTATCAGTTGGATATCGGCGCTCCGGGCCAATCGCTGGCCTTTCCGCTCGCGACCGCGCTCGGCATCGACCCGGCCATCGTCGCGCGGGCGACGACCTTGCTCGATTCGCGCGAGCGCGATTACGAGGCCGCACTCGCCGAACTCTCCACCCGCAACGCGCAACTCCAGAGCGAACGCGAGGCGCTCGTGCAAGAGCGCATGCATGCCGCCGCTACGGAGGCAGCGCTGCGAACCGAACGGGTGCGCTTCGATGCCGAGCGGCGATCGTTTGCCGAACGGGCCGAAGAGCGCATGCAACACGCGTTGCGCGAATTCACCACCGAATTGCAGCGCAAGGCCGACGCCGCGCGATCGAGCCGTCCGCGGGTTACCGCGGCACAGAGCGAGCTGTTGACGCGCACCTCCGAGCGCATGCGCGGCGATCTCGGGATACGCGCCGAGCAGCCTTCGGCTGCGCCGGAGGGCGCGTTTGCGAGCGGTGACCCCGTGCGCATTCTCTCGCTCGGGCAAGAAGGCGCGGTCGTCGAGGATTATGGCGATACCGTGCTGGTGGCCATCGGGCCGATGAAGACGGTGGTAAAAAAGCGCGACGTGCAGCGTAGCAGCCGGCCGGAACGCAAGCGCCCGCGAGGCGGCGACACGCAGAGCGGCGCGACGCGCATCGCGGTGGCCGCGCGCTCGATGGCCGAGCTCGACGTACGCGGTAAGCGTTTTAGCGAGGCGGAGCCGTTGGTGGAGCGCTGGATCGACGAGGCCCTGCTGACGGGGCAAAGCCCGCTGCGCCTGATCCATGGCAAGGGCACGGGGATGCTCGGGCGCGGCCTGCAGGAGCATTTACGCCTGCACCCGGCGGTGAAAAGCGTGCGCTACGGCAACGAAGACGAGGGATCCGGCGGCGTAACGATCGTCGAACTCGGCGAGTGAGGCAGCGAGGCATTTCGCGGGCCCGAGGCGTAAGGGTGCGATCGATAGCATGAACACGAACGCACGATTCAACGACGCTGAGTATCTGCTCGACGGCTTCGACCATGTCGAAACGCCTGCGGAGTTTCAGGCCCGATCGCGCCTGGGTCGGCCGCTGAACGTTAAGCTCGGCATCGATCCGACCAGCCCCGATTTGCACCTGGGGTTCATGGTGGTGCTGCATAAGCTGCAGCGGTTCAGCGAAGCGGGCCACAACGTCACGCTCATCATCGGCGATTTTACCGCGCGCATCGGCGACCCGAGCGGCCGCAATGCGATGCGCCCGCAGCTCGACGCGGAAGCGATCGAAGCGAACATGACGACCTATCGGGAGCAGGCCGGTAAGGTCCTCGATTTAGAACGCGTGCAGATCCGCTACAACTCCGAATGGCTGGGCAAGCTCGGCCTGAGCGACCTGATTCAACTGCTTTCAAAAACGACCGTCGCGCAAATGCTCGAACGCAACGATTTTCACAATCGCTATGCGTCCGGCGCGGCTATCTCGCTGCACGAGTTTCTCTACCCCGTCGCGCAGGCGTACGATTCGGTGGCGATCGCGGCGGACATGGAACTGGGCGGGACCGACCAGCTCTTCAACCTGTTGCTCGGCCGCCACTATCAGCGCGAGTCGGGGCAGATGCCGCAAATTTGCGCCACCGTTCCGTTGCTGGTGGGCTTGGACGGCGTGAAGAAGATGAGCAAATCGCTGGGCAACTACGTGGGCATTGCCGAGCCGGCGCACGACCAATTTGGGAAGCTGATGTCGATGGGCGACGCCTTGATGCCCGCGTACGCGCGCCACGCCGCGTTCTGGCCGCAGAGCCGGGTCGACGGGCTGGTGGCCGATCTGGCCGGCGGCCGCCTCAACCCGATGGACGCAAAGAAAAGATTAGCCGAGGAGATCGTCTCGCGCTACCACGGCCATGCCGCCGCAACGCAGGCACGCGAACACTTCGAGCGGACCGTGCAGCGCAAGGAGATTCCACACGAGAACCTTCCCGAACTCGAGCGCGGGGAGGCGAGCACCGTGGCCCAGGTGCTCGTAAAGGCCGGTTTTGCGGAGAGTAAACGCGCCGCCGAGCGACTAATCTCTGGGAATGGGGTAAAGGTGGATGGTATAGTCGTGAACGACCCCAGAGCGCCGTGGTCTGCGAGCGCACCGGCCGTGCTCTCCGTCGGGTCGCGAAAATTCATCCGCGTTCGTTCGTAGCGAAAGGGAGCCATGTCGCAGAATCCCATCACGTATACGTCGTCGGCGAAACCGATCGGTAGCAAGGCCCTGGTTTGCAAGCGCTGCCAGCGCAAATACGCCTATCCGCATCCCGGCGAACGCCCGATCCGGTGCGAATGCGGCTGGTGGTATTACAACGACGGCGCCGCGCTGCGCGAGGCCTATTGGCAGCGGATCGAGCCGTATCGCATGCCGCCGGATTTCGCGCACCTCTTTCCCGTAGAATAGCGCCGGGCGCTACGCCTCTTCCTCGCTGCGTTCCGCCAGAGCGACGAGTTCGTTTGCGGTAAAAACGTAAACCTTCTTGCAGAATTCGCACGTCGCTTCGGTTTCGTCGCGTTCTTCGGCCATATGTCGGAGCTCTTGCGCGCCTAGGCCCAAGAGCGCGCTTTCCACCTTCGACGCCGTACATAAGCAGGCGTAGCGCAAATCGATCGACCGAGGCGCGCGCAGCTCGATGCCGCCGGCAAGCGCGTGCAGCAGCGCGTGCGCGTCGGCGCCTTGCGCGATCAACGTGGTGATCGCGGGCATCGCGAGGGCTCGGGCCTCAAGCTGGGCGACGGCTCGCTCGTCGGCCCCCGGCAGCACCTGCGCGAGTACGCCGCCCGCGGCGCGAACGCCGTCGGGATCGGCCAAAACGCCGAGGGCGACCACGCTGGGAATTTGCTCCGATTGCACCAAGTAGGCGGCGATATCTTCAGCGATTTCGCCCGAATAGAGCGGCACGATGCCGTTATACGGCTGGCCGACTTCGTACGATTTCGTTACCTGCAGCGAACCCTTGCCGACGGCTCCTGCGACATCGAATTTACCACGGTCGTTGAGCGGTATGTCGACCAGCGGATTGCGGGCATAGCCGCGCGCCCCCACGGTGCCGTCGTCCAAGAGCCAAGAATCGGCGGTGACGCTCCCAAGCGGGCCGTCGCCGTTGAGCTGCAGCGTTATCCGCTCGCGGCCTTTAAGCGAAGACCCGAAGAGAACGGTGCCGGTGGTCAGACGGCCGACGGCCGCCGTAGCGGTGGGCGAGAGATCGTGCCGTAAACGCGCCTCTCGCACGAGTTCGGTCGTAATTGCGGCGACGATAGCGATGCCTTCGGCCGGTGCCGAGGCGCTGATCATGAGATCGGGCATCCTACGCAGTGGGCCGAAGGCGTCGGGATTTCCTTCCAGAACAGGGCCGCATGCGAGTTCTGATTTTGCACGGTGCCAACCTCAATCTGTTAGGCGAACGGCAACCGGAGATTTACGGTACGCAAACGCTGACCGATATCAACGAACTCATTCGCACCGCGGCACGCGAATTACACATCGAGGTCGATTTTGCGCAGCATAATAGCGAGGGAGCGATTATCGATGCGTTGCATGCGGCGCGAAGCGCCTACGATGCCGTCGTGATGAACCCCGGCGCCTACTCTCACTACTCCTATGCGATCGCCGACGCGATCGCCTCGATCCCGGTGCCCGTTATCGAAGTGCACCTCTCCAATATCGCCTCGCGCGAGGCGCACCGCCGCATCAGCGTTACGGCGAGCGCCTGCACCGGGAGCATATCCGGGTTCGGCCCCCGCTCGTACGTGTTGGCCCTCCACGCTGTGGCGCAAACGCCTGGAAAATAAGGGTTTTTCGGGAAAAACCGGGAGGAGCGTGCGGACGGCTTGCGTATATCCCCTTCCCAGGCGGCCCAACCACCAGGGACCCTCACACGTGTGCCGCTTTTATTAGGAGATTTGGAGTTTTGACGAAAGCTGATCTGATTGATGCCGTCGCTAACGAGGCAGAACTTTCGAAGCGCCAGGCAGGCGAGATCGTCGACCTAATCATCGACGAGATCAAGACCGCGCTGCAGAAAGGCGACCGCGTCGCTTTAACCCCATTCGGCAGCTTTGTGGTGCGTCATCGCAAGGCTCGCGAAGGCCGCAATCCCAAGACGGGCGCGAAGATTAAGATCGCCGCTCGTAAGGTCCCCGCATTCGTCGCCGGCAAGGCACTTAAAGAAGCCGTCGGCGGAGTCAAAAAGGCCGCTGCCCCGGCCAAGAAAGCCACCGCAAAAAAGGCGCCCGCAAAGAAGAAGAGCGCACGCCGCTAGAACCCAATCTCGTCGGATAAGCGGTTGTTATCCGACGGATGCCGGGCTGTAGCGCAGCTTGGTTAGCGCGCTTGACTGGGGGTCAAGAGGTCGCAGGTTCGAATCCTGTCAGCCCGACCATAAAACAAGATGACGGCACTTTGTGCCGTCATCTTGTTTTATCGCCGGGCCGACGAGTTGTGTCCCATGCGACCCTTGGGTTAAGCGCAGGAAGCGCGTACGGATTCACAGCCGCAGGATGCGGCGCAGGTGAATCCGCGCAGGTTCGAATCCTGTCAGCCCGACCACGAAAAGGCCCGTAAACACTATGTTTTCGGGCTTTTTGCTTTAGGCGACAACCCGTAATGTACCTCTGGTGGGGCTTTCGGCTTTCATTACGTCGCCGAGAACGATTGCCGCTTCCGTCTGCATCGTGGCGAGCGAATGTGGTAGGTGTCCACCGTCTGGCGGATGGACGCATGACCCAGGCGCTCGGCAACGACCTTCGGGTGCGCGTTCGCGCGAAGCAACAACGACGCACAGGTGTGCCGTAAATCGTGGAAGCGTAATCGCGGTAGCGGCTTGCCTATGTGGTCACCCTCTAGCTCACGGACCTTCACCTGAGCGGCGTCGTCTCGCGGCCGAGCGATGGAAAGAGCGGGAGGGCTGCCTTTGCTAGAAGCGCCTCAAGATCGGCGCACAGGTCACGGCTTATATCGATTCGACGACGAGAACCGGCAGTTTTGGTTCCAAATTAACGTCTAGAGGTGACCGCTAAGGGGCACCGTTTCTTCATAAACCGCCCCTTGGCACTTCCAATTGATGCTTTTATCATGGCCGTGGTAAAATCTCATCGCGTCCGCGCCTCTTGGCACGGCACCACAACCGTGCATGACTGGAGACCAGCAATGAAACCGGACAACACCTGGGCGCTGTGGCTAATCATTCCGTTTACTACATTCGTAGGGATATGGCTTCTAACTCGCAACGTGAACAACGCGTCAGGGGGTTTCGCCGGAACACTTGTGGTCAGTGTTTATCAAGCCGTTCGTCTGCGGAAGAGATCGCATGACCTTGCCCGCGCTCAATCCCGTAGCGAACGAAAATAACGCTGTGACATTTCTGTAGGGAAGAGCCGACTCGCGGCGGTTTTCTTGCATTGAAGCACCAAATGGGCCGTGGTTCGGTTCGCTCCAATTGAGCTGGGACAGGCCCCGTCATCGGGCCTACACATACGGGCATCTTTACGCGGAAGCCGATCAGGTGGTGGCCGATCGGTTCGAAGAGTCCTTAGCTCCTTTGCACCGGAGCCGCGCGTAACGCGGGGCGTGATCAAGAATGCAGCGCTTCTTCGAACACCGCAATCGCCCATTGAGTGAGGCTCTTTCCGGAGCCTTCGGCAGCAACGATTGCGCGCCCGTGGATTTCTCGCCGACGCGCAGCATAAGGTTTCCAGATGCGGCCTTCTCGGGATTCACGCCGCGTTCCGCGCAGTCTGCGAGGTAGTCGTCAACGGATGGCTCGAACGCGGCGCAGATCGCGCACGACGTCATAATGCTCATGGTGTCACTCCGATGCGTTCGAAGAGCTCGGGGACTTGCTCGACCTGATACTTCTTGGCTTCTTTGCCGGGGTGCGGCCGGTGCGCGCCCCAGGCAGCGCCGTTCAAAGTGAGCTTGACGCGCGATCCTTCTTGTAACGGCGGCAAAGCAGCCGCGCTAGCGGCAGAGGGCTTAGCAGGCAAGCGGCGTACATTCCGGATGATGAGGGTCCCCTTTTTCTGTATGCTGTTACTTCTGGGCATTTCTGCATGTGCTCCGGTGGCGCAACAGAAAACGGCTCCTACGCCGCCTCCGCCTCCGCTGCAAGAACGCATTCCAGCTACCGAAGCAGCCGATACTACGGCGCTGATTCGACTCTTCAGCGACCACGTGCGCGTTGCGTATGCACGCGGCGTTCGTCCCGCGCTGCGCGACGTGCATCCCAAAGCGCAGGGGTGCGTCAAGGCCCGCTTCACGGTGCGATCTGGCCTGGCGCCGCAATTCCGCTACGGCGTCTTTGCCAAACCACAGCGCTATGCCGCGTGGATTCGTTTCTCGAACGGTTCGCCAACCCCGCAGTCCGATACCGTCGGCGACGGCCGCGGCATGGCCATCAAAGTCATGGGCGTCACGGGCCGCAAGCTCGTGCCCGGCGAGAAGTTCACGCAGGACTTCGTAATGATCAACAACCCCGTATTCTTTTCACCCAATGCGCGCGACTACTTAGGCCTGAATCGCGCGCTGTTCGGCGGCAACAAAGCGGCGTTTTTCAAAGCGCACCCGCTTGACGCCAAAATTCTTACCGCCATCGCCTCGCACGTAACTCAAGATCTGTTCGCCGAAACGTTTTTTTCGATGTCGGCGTACACCCTAGGCCCGCGCTACATGAAGTTTCGCGCGCTTTCGGTGCGGTGTCCCCAAGGCGCAGGATTGCCTTCCTATTCCGGTTCGCTCCCGAACGATCCGAACTATCTGCGTGCTCGCATGGTCCGCGATCTTGCAGCCGCAAGCGCCTGCTATCAGCTCCAGGTCCAGCTTCAGACCGATGCGGCAACGCAGCCCGTCGAAGACCCGCGAATCGAATGGCAAGCCTCGCAGGCGCCGTTCGTAACGCTTGCCGACATCATCATTCCCAAGCAGTCGTTCGACTCGGCCGCGCAGCAGACGTATTGCGAAAACCTCTCGTTTACGCCGTGGCATGGCTCGGTGGACCTGCGTCCCGCCGGCGGCATCAACCGCATCCGTTTGGCGGTATACCAAGCGTCGACGCAATTGCGCCGCGCACTTAATCACGTGTCATCGAAGGAGCCACAATGAAGCGCTCGTTGATCGTCGTCGCAGCAGTCGTTGTTTTCGTGGTCGCTGCCAGACTGCTCTCGCAGGGAGGGGAGCCGGCGCACAGAGTGGTCACGCTCGATCAGGGCTGGACCGCTCCGCAGGCGCAGGCTTTCCATTACATGACGCAAGGAACGCGGGCGATGCCGGCAGCATGGCTTCGAGCGCTACGTCTGCCAAACGGAACGCCGATCATGTCGCCTTCCAACTTGCAACGCCTGGGCTTTCAAGACGTCCACGCGCGACCTGCAAGTAACAATCCGTACGGCTGGCCCATCGGCATCGCTGTCGACACGGTCGGCGGCGTGCAAGTCGCCGGCTTCACCTGCGCCGCCTGCCATACGGGGCAGTTCACCTATAAGGGCACGACGATGCGCATCGAAGGGGGATCGACGAACGCCGACATAAATGCGTTCACCACCCAATTGCGCGACGCGATCGTCGCCATCAAGAACAACGGGAAGGTTCGCGGGCGTTTTGATAAAGACGCAATTGCGTACGGCTACCCGAAGGCGCGCTTGCAGCACGATTTCGATCGAGAGGCCGCAAATCCCGACCTGTGGCTGATGTATACCGCCGGGATCGGCGGAACGTCCGTCATCGGCGGCCCTGGACGCGTCGACGCCCTCACCGGTATCGCAAACCGCTTATTCGCCTACGATCTGCACGACCCGAACAACGCCATTCGCGGCACCGCACCGACAAGTTTTCCGCCGCTTTGGGACATCTGGCATTTCGACTGGGTGCAGTACAACGGAGCGGTGCGAGTTCCGATGGCACGAAACGTCGGCGAATCGCTCGGCGTCGGCGTCGTGACGCACGTCGTCGACGACAGCGGCCAGCTCAATCGGGAGCCACTGCGCTGGCAATCGTCCCTGCGCGTGCACAGCCTCTATTGGATGGAAGAACAACTGTCACACTTGAAACCGCCGGTCTGGCCGGCAAGCGTGATGGGGCGCGTCGATCCGGCGCAAGCTGCACGCGGTCGCGTACTTTTCACGCAATATTGCATGAAGTGTCACGGCATCGCAAAAATCGCCGGTACCAATGAATGGGCGGTGCACGTCGTCCGCTACACGAAGATCGGGACCGATCCAGAGGAAGTGCTGATGTTTGCCGGATCCCGCTTCGATGCATCCAAGCTCGGCTTGAGCAAGAGTTTACCGGGCGCACTTGGCATCGCGAAATTCGTCGGCGCAACGTTAGCCGAAGCGTATAACCGGGCGGGAATAACCACGCCTGCAAAGGTCGCGCAATACAATGGCTGGGGCCGAACCGGTGTCAACACGGCGCCGTGCGGTTATAAAGCGCGCCCGCTCATCGGCATCTGGGCGACGCCGCCGTTCCTGCACAACGGCTCGGTGCCGTCGATCTACGATATGCTCAGCCAGACGCGTCCCGCGCACCCGATCCTCGGAAACTCCGAATACGATCCGGTGAAACTGGGGACGGTGCAGCAGAGCACGCCCGAAACGATGACGCTCGATACCACGACGCTTGGAAACAGCAATGCGGGTCATTGGTTTACGAGCGACACGTCGCGGCCCGGACGCATCGGTCCGGCGCTCACCGACGCGCAGAAATACGACATCATCGCGTATCTCAAGGTGGCAACGTACGCCGACTATCCGACCAAGACCGTGAAGGAAGGCTACCCGTTACCGTGCGACAAGAACTTCGACTGGGCGAACGGCAAGGTAACCGACCTGCACATCAACGCGAAATAACTACGGCCGGGTAAACGTTCCGAGCCCGTAGCTGTTGAGCAACTCGACGGTCATGGTCATGCCATGGCCGTCTTTGCTTCCGGCGAACGTCACCGCGCTCGGTCCCCCGGTCGACTCTTCACCGGTCGGTACAAACGCAAACGTGTTGCCGTTCCAGTGCTTCATGGCGTACCGCTCCGGTTTGATACCGAGCGCAAGTGTCAGCGCGCCGTCGTGCAGACTCACGGTCGCCGCTCCGAAGTACCGGCTAGCATACGTGCCGACATACGACGACAACGGCATCGCCGCAACGGGATTCGCGGGCGGCTTTTTACCGGCGAGTTCACCGCTGGGCGCCATCACCTGCGCGAAGACTTTCGAAAACGCGGCGTACCAGTCGCGCTGGACCTTCCCGAACTCCACCGTGTCGTAAAACATCTTCGCAATCGATTCGGGAACGCCGCACGGCGAGCCGTTCGTGAGCACGACGATTCCGAGCTTGGCGGCCGGAAGCATTTCATACGTCGTGGACGCGCCCGTCGAAAACGCGCCGGAGTGACTCAAGTGCAGCATGCCGGCGGCGTCGTAATTGACGCCGATTCCCAGACCGTAAAATCCGGAACGCCCGACCGGATCCTGCGGAGGGTTGCTCACCATCATCGGACGCCACGTTTCGAGCAGTGCGTCGCGTCCTACGATACGCCGGCCCGCGTACGTGCCCATGTTCATCTCCATGATCATCCATTTGGAAAGGTCGAGCACCGAGGAGCTGAGGCCGCCCGCGGGAGCCTGAGCGTCGGGGAAACGGCTGCTGACCTCCCAGGTCGATCCGGAGCGAACGTGGAGCGTTGCGTGGTCGCGCTCGCGTGCGAAATCGCTGCGGCGATAGCTGGAATGCATCATGCCGAGCGGCGCGAAAATCTTCTTCTGTGCGAGCGCCTCCCACGTCGTTCCCTCTGCAACCGCAGCGGCCTCGCTGCCCGCGGTCAGGCCGAAATTCGTGTAATGGTATGTCACGCGAAACGGGTCAAGCGGCACGAGCGCCAACTTATGAAGAATCTGTCCTCGGGAGTAGCCGAGAGACTCGAGATCGTCTCCCGCATGGTCGGGCAGGCCGCTTCGATGCGCAAACATGTCGGCGATCGTGACGTGCGACCCGACCCAGGGATCGGAAAGCGTAAACCAGGGCAGCGCGGTTGCGATAGGCTCGTTCCACTTCACTTTGCCATCGGAGACTGCCGCCGCAACGACCGAAGAGGCAATCGACTTCGAAACGGACGCGACCTGAAAGACGGTATTCGGGTCGACGCGTTCCCGCGTTCCGATCTTCCGCACGCCGTAGCCCTTTGCGAAAACGACCTTTCCGTTGTAGACGACCGCAACGGCGATCCCCGGAACGTTCGAGCGGCTTTTAATGTTACGCACCATACCGTCGAGCGCGGCGATGCCGGCCTTGACTCGCGCCGGGGTTACGGTGATGTCCGATTGCGTATTGGGTCCGGCGCCGACAGTGAGACCGAAAACAAGCGTTAAAGCAAAGAAGGCGGAAACACGACGATTCTGCATAGGACAATCCTTCCGTGCGCTCGCTTACAAATCCCGGTACCCTTGTCGAGGCTGCGGGCGTTCCGCTTAAGCTCGCCGGCCGGTAGCCGTTCGCGCAAGCGACGCTGCCCCGGTAATAGGGCCCTTGCCGCAAACTGGGGTCAAGAGGTCGCAGGGTCGAATCCAGCCATGTTTTCGCGCCCCTTGGTTACGCGCACGATGCGGCGCCCGTGAATTCACGCAGGTTTGAACCCGGCCGGGCTGGACGCGCTGCCCTGTGATTGGCTGGGTGATGCTCACTTGGATGGCCAATGAAGCGCATATGATCGTCGTTTTCGGAATCGCCGTACCCATTATTTTCGTCCTAGCGCTGTTTTTTGGCACGCGGGAAGAGAAGAAGTGGATACATATCGGGCTGCTCGTGGCCGCATTTCTACTCGCCGTAATCGGCCTGGTGTACTTCGCCGTTAAGCGATAGGCCAGCGATTGCTTTCGGTGGCCGGGAAGCCCACTATATGCTCTGCGCGACGCTTATTGGAGCCTTGGCAGGCCCCACGGTATCACGAAATCGAAATCCGGTTTCTGTAGTGAGGGCGGCACAAGGGCGCTG
>DAHUXY010000121.1 GCA_027315505.1 Vulcanimicrobiota bacterium
GCTGGTCGGGAACCTGGCGGTCTCGCTCGCAACCACGCCCGACGATTTGGGCGACCGCGTCGCGCAACTCCAACGCGAGATCAAAGACCTGCAAACGGCGGTCGGCCAGCTCAAGGCGCGCCTGGCATCGGCCGACGCGCAAACGTATCTCGAACGCGCGGAACGCGTCGGCGAGCGCTCCTTCGTCGGCGCCGTGGTTCGCGAAGCCAACGGTGAGGCGCTGCGCCACCTCTCGAATGCGATTCGGACGCGGCTGCCCAGCGGCATCATCGCACTCGTCGGCATCGACAACGGCACCGTGAGCGTCATGGTGACGGCGAGCGACGACCAGGTTCGTGCCGGCGCGCATGCCGGAAACCTGGTGAAGCTCGTGGCGCCGCTCATCGATGGCAAGGGCGGCGGGCAGGCCGCGCAGGCGCAGGGCGGCGGCAAGAATTCCGACGGAGCCGAAGCCGCGATACGCGCCATTCGCGAGGCCGTCTTCGCATGATGCGGGTAGCCGCTGCACTCGCGTTGGCGCTGTTCGCGCTGGGAGCGGCCCCTTTACCGTTCGATTCGCAAATGGTGTTGCAGCGCTACGAGTTGGAGATGGCCGATCTCAAAACGCCGAAAGCGATGATTTTTTCGTACGTCGTTTCGCAGGCGGGCCCAACGAATATCGAACAGCGCCACACGATCTATCGCAGCGGGCTCAAAGTACGCGACGAGACGCTGTCGATCGACGGCGTCGGCCTCAAGCGCAAAATCGTGCACATATCGCAGCGCGTCGATCGCTACGCGCTCGTGCGCCTGGCTCCCCGCGTCAGCACCTACGATTTTCTCTTCTTGCGCACCGTGCGCGACGGCAAGCATTTCGATTACGAATTCGAGACGTCGCCGATCATTCACGGTGCAAGCGGCTTCGTGGTGGATCGCATCGTCATCGACGGCGCGCGGTATCTTCCCCGGGTGATTCGTTTCCACACCGTGGGCGCGTCGGCGAGCGCCAGCGGCCAAATCGCGTACGGGCCGGCCGGCGGATATTGGGTGCCGTCGAGCATCGCCGTCTCCGGATCGGTCAACGGCAAACCCGCGCGCGAGCGGATCGCGTGGGGTGCATACCGGTTTCCACCGAGCCTGCCGGCAGCCACGTTTCGGCTTCCGCGGCCGATCGCGCCGGTAGCCCTGCCGACGTTCTAAGCGCTGCATGAAACGCGTCAAACCCTCGCTGGCCGTCGGCGCCGTCGCTTTCGCGGTTACGCTGCTCGTCGCGCACGGGCGAAATACGCCCTACAACAACTACGTGCTGCTGGCGCAGGCATTTCTCCACGGCCACGTCTGGATCGATTGGCCCGGCGCGTACATCGACGCGCTCGCCTATAACGGCGCGCACTACATCATCGAGGCACCGTTACCGGCCCTGCTTTTAGTGCCGTTCGTGGCCGTCTTCGGCGCGGCGACGAACCAAACGCTGCTCGCCTGTGCGCTCGCCGCAATCGCGATCGGCGCGACGTACGCATTGGGAGAACGGTGGGGCGTACCTCGCGCCCGCAATCTCTGGATCTGCGCGTTTCTGTTGGCCGGGACCGATTTGCTGTGGTGCGCGATGCTGGGCGACGTGTGGTTCGTCGCTCACGTGAGCGCGGTCTGCTTTACGATGCTTGCGCTATGCGAGCTGGGCGGGAAAAAGCGCGGCTGGCTCGTCGCGCTCTGGGCCGTCTGCGCGCTCGGATCGCGCTTCACGTTCGTGCTGGCATTGCCGGTCTACGCCTATCTGCTGGCAACCGATGGGGACGGACTCTTCACGCTTTCGGCCCGCACGCGCTCGGCGCTGCTGTCGTTCGGCGCGGCTCTCGTGCCGTTCGCCGCACTATTCGTATGGTACAACTACGCGCGCTGGGGAACGTGGAACGATATCGGCTACACCGCGTGGTACCACCAAGATCAGGCCGGCATGCCGACCGGCTCCCCGTTCCGCCTGATGTATCTGCCCTACCAGATCGCGTCGTTTTTCGTCCAAGCTCCCACGGTGCTGCCGGTCTTTCCATGGCTGCGTCCGGAACTGGGCGGCGTCGCCCTCACGTGGACGAGCCCCGCACTGCTCCTGGTGTTCTTCGCGCGCAAGCCGCTACGATGGGTGGTGGCGCTTTGGATCCTCGTCGTGCTCTGCGCCGCTCCGAACTTCGTGTACTACGTCAACGGCTTCGCGCAATTCGGCATGCGTCACGCGCTGGATTTCGAGCCGTTTCTGGTGGCGCTCATGCTCCTGGTCGCGCGCGAACGCATCCCGCGCTGGGGCTACGCGTTGATCGCCTATTCGTGCGCGGCCGGCCTCTGGGGCTGCTGGTATTGGAACGCGTTCATCCGCCCAACGACTTAACGCGCGCCGAGCGCATGACTAGCGTCTAACGTAGAACCGGAGCAACGTGTAGCCCGGAGGCGGAGAG
>DAHUXY010000203.1 GCA_027315505.1 Vulcanimicrobiota bacterium
GGCTTCGGGACTACCCGCAGCTGGAGATTCTGGGCGGTGCTCTGGCCGTCAGTACGTGGACGGATCTTCGCCTCGGCCTCATCCTCGATCGGATAACGGTTCCGGCACTGCTCTTGGTCGTGGCCTGCAGCCTCTTTGAGGGAGCGGCCGTTGCGAGCCTGCTAGGCATCGCAGGCTGCGCGGGCGTCGTGATCGCGCTGCATGCGATCACGCGCGGGCGTGGGATCGGTCTTGGCGATGCGAAACTGGCGGCCGTGATCGGCGCCGGTTTGGGCGCGTACGGCGGCGGTATGGCCCTTGCGTGGGCCTTCGTTATCGCCGCTCTCGTCAACTCGGGGCTTATGATCGTGCGTCGCGTCAAGATGGGCGATCGTGTCGCGTTCGGCCCGTATTTGGCGTGGGGGAGCGTTGTCGCGATCGCCCTGGGAGCCGCACGGTGACGGGCGGCATGCGGCCGCTCCCGCTAGGCATCGACATCGGTACGAAGCGCGTGCGCGTCGCCTACGCGGAGCGATCGCGTAGCGGCGAAACGCGGGTGCGGGCGGTCGTTTCGCGCGATCTGCCGTCCGATGCGGTCGATGCGTCGGGAGAGATTATCGTGCCGGACCTGGTGGCTGCCGCGATCGAGCAAACCATCGACGATATCGGCGCACGCGAACGCCGATGCGTGGCGTCGGTGCGCGACGACGCACTGCGCTTCATGCGCTTGCCCGACATGCGCCCCAGCGAGCGAGTGCGAGCCGTGCGCTACGAAGCGGAACGCTTTGCGGGATGGAAATTCGACGACGACTCCACCGTCGTGCGCGCTCACCGGGTCACTGACGAACTCTATGCGGTCGGTGCAGTTCGCCGCCGCATCTTGGATTCTCGCGTCCGGGCGTTGCGCGTAGCGGGCCTAGCGCCAAAGGCCATCGAGAGCGAAACGTTTGCCTTGCATCGCGTCGCGTCGCGCGCCGATGCGGTGATCGATATTGGATGCGAGCGCACCCGAGTGCATCTGCGGGCCGCCGAAGGGCAACGCACGTTTTCCATCCCGGCCGGCGGCGGGCACGTGACGCGAGGGATCGCCGCGGACCTCGGCATCGACGAGCCTGCGGCCGAGAGACGCAAGCGCATTGTCGGATTGGCCGGCGCCGGGGTTGCGGAGCGCGATCGATTCTTAACGCTCCTCGCCGGCACGTTCGAGCGATTGCGCGGGCACTCGCCGCTATCATCGGTGGCCCTCACCGGAAACGGAGCGCGGCTCGCGGGGCTTGCGGCGGGGATCGAAGCTGCGACCGGTTGCGCGGTGGAGATGCCCGTGCCGGACGCGCTTCGAGGCGACGCGTATCCGGACGACGTCTTGGAGGTCGCCGCGCCGGATTGGGGACTCGCCGTAGGGCTCGCGTTATGGAGCGCGGCATGATGCGATTCGATTACCTTCACGACCCGGAAATTGGAGCGATCGCGCACGTCCGGCAGGCTGCATCGGCGCCGGCACTACGGCTTCCATTGCTCGCGCTTCTGATGGTGGCAGTGGTGGAACTCTCGATCGCAGGAATGCTGAACTATCGCTGCTCGCTCGGGCACGCGCAGCAGTTGGCGGCCGAACGGATGGAACGCGTCAGCGCGAGCCGTCTACAACGCCTCAAAATCGACACCTCGCGCGTCGAACGTCTGCTGGCGCTGGACGCGCGAATTCACCGTATTCGCGGCTCGGGAACCCTGGAGGCGGCGCGAGTGCTCGATGTCGCGAACCATCTTCCACCGAGCGTCTGGCTACGATCGATCGCCGACAGCGACCGAGGCGAGGTCCTCGTCGGTCGAGCGGAAGGCTTGGCGTCGATCGGCGACGCCGTTCGTGACATGATGTCGGCGTCAACGGTCACCGCACCGCAATTGACGGAGGCGCGCTCCCTCGACGTCAAGGCGATGCCCGGTCTGATGTCGTTTCAAATGACGCTCGCGGATCGATCCAAGTGAAAGCGCTCGCCGGCCGTCTCCGGCTACCCGTCCGTTGGGTCGCGTGGGGACTTGTCGTCGCCCTCGGCTGTGCTGGTTACGCGCTTGGAATTATGCCGCGGGAACGTGAATTGCGCTCGACCTTAACCCTCGCCCAAGCCGCGTACGAACGAGCCGCGGTAAACGAGCGGGTTCTCACTCGCAGCGCCGAGATCGAGAGCGCGCGCAACCGCGTGCGGATCGATCTGGCTCACCTGACCGGCCACACCGATGAGAGCTCGGCGCTGGAAGCCGGCTTGCAGCTCATCGCCGGGGAGGCAGCGCAGCACGGGGTGATCGTTCATGCGGTTGTCCGTGGATCGAATTCCGTCAAGAGCGATTCGATAGAAGGCCTTCCGGTAACGATCGAGGTCATCGGTCACTTTATTCCCATCAGCAGGTTCGTCCGCGATCTCTCGCTCCGTGAGGTGCTCGTCGACGTTCGGGCGATTCGCCTAGAAGCTCTCACGGGATCCTCGAAACACCATCCGTTGGTTCGAGCAACGATCGACGTATCGGTCGATCGCATTCTTGATGCAAAGCAAGAGGAGTAACTCGAAGATGCTGCCGCCGTTGTCCGATGCCCGCCGCGTGACGTTGTTTCAGTTAGCGGCGCTTACGTGCGTGAGTGCGCTGTGCCTGATCCCCTTTGCTTCGGTTTCATCATCGATCGGATCGCCGCAGAGCGCGCGGCGTCCTCCGGCGGAATTGCCGCTGCGGCTTCCGGCGGACTCGGCGGCCGCTCTCCCCGTAGCGTTGCGGGACCCCTTCGCCGCAAGCCCGCGAGCGGAACGCTGATGGTGAAGGTCGGCGCGGCCGTAA
>DAHUXY010000216.1 GCA_027315505.1 Vulcanimicrobiota bacterium
TTCTCCTGTTCGCGGCCTCGCAGCGGACGGCTCTTGCGGCATATGCGCCGTCCCTCGAGCTCCCGATGTTGGCGCGCGAGCCATCCATGGACGGTCGCATCGATCCATCGTGGAAGGGGGCCGCACCGCTACGGCTCGGCTACGACTTCACCAATCACCGGCAGGCGGAGCAACCCACGAGGGTCTACGTTGCCCAAGATCCCACCGGCCTCGATGTCGCGTTCGTCTCCACGCAACGGCAAGGGGTAACCGCGGCAACCCTTACCAACGGGGCGGCCGTGCTCAACGACGATAACGTGGGGGTCGTTATTTCGCCGCAAGGCACGCAGGGATTCAACTATGCGTTCTATGCGAATGCCAAGGGCGCGCGCACGCAGACATCCTCCGAAAATACGGCGTACACGCCGTCCTGGACCGCCAGCGGCGACATCGCGGCACCGGGATATACGGTTACCATGCACATTCCGTTTGCGATCGTTCGTTCCAACGGCTCCAAGCGCTGGAGCGTGCAGTTCGTGCGTTTCAACCTCGCCTCCGATAGTTACGACGTCTGGTCCCATAGCGCGCTCGCAACGTCGACGAGCGACCCGACGTTCTTCGGCACGCTCACCGGCATCGGCGCCCAACTCGCGAGGGGAGCCGCCGCGCCCAAACGTCCCGCCGCGCGCTTTCAGCCCTACGCGCTCGGCGTTGCGCGCTCGCCGGCGCAGGGCGGTGCTACATCGCAAATGGGTCTAGACATGGCGATCCCCATCACCCGCACCGCTTCGTTCGTCGGATCGATCCATCCCGACTATTCCAACGTCGAAACGGATCAGCAGACCATATCGCCCACGGCGTTTCCGCGCCAATACCAAGAGGTGCGCCCGTTTTTTACGCAGGTGGGAAATGCGCTCAACGGCGTGTTCGGATGCACGAACTGCCCGGAGTCCATCTACACGCCTTCGATCCCCACCTTTCGCGAAGGGTATGGCCTGGAGGGCACGCAGGGGCCGCTAGCCTTCTCCGGATTCGACGCCGTCGGATCGCAACGCACCGACGCCGCCGGGGCGATCGATTTTTCCCACACCAGTACTCGGGACGTCGTTTCCCTGACCGCGCAGCGTATCTCGGTCAACACCCCCGGCTTTACCGATTCGACCACATCGCTCAGTAGCGGCTACCTCGATCAACGTAGCCACGTGTTTTTCTATGCGAACTACGCACGCGAGGCCGGGACGTTCGTGACCGACCCCGCGCAGGCGCACTACGGCGAGATCGGCACCGGATATAAGGACGCGAACACGGTCTTCGTGGTTGCCCGCCAATACGTCGGGGCGCAGTACAGCCCGGTGGACGGCTACGTCCAACAGAGCGATATCGGCGGGTATATCGCCTTCGCTAATCGCACGCTGCACTTTTCCCGGAGTTCCCAGCTCCAAGACATCTCGATCAGCGCAAACGATGCTCGCTACGTCAATCATCGTTCGCAGCCCGCGCAGAGCAATGCCGGATACCAGGTGAATTTCGATTTTAAGAATCTGTGGACGCTGCACGTCTACCAGCAATCCACATTCGTGCTGACCTCGGCGTCCCAGTATCTCCCGTTCTCGGACGGCAACGGGGCCTTCGTCGGATACAACCAAAACTCGAACTTCCCGATCGGCCTCGGTTATAGCACCGGTGCCTATTACCACGGACGTGCGGCAAGCTGGCAATTCAACGATACGCTGCCGCTGCGCCGCAAGGTCAGCCTCTCGCTCAATCTCAACGAAAACATCTACGCCTCGCAGGATGCGGCCGAACCCTCGTTCCGGCAATGGCTCAACAGTGCGAGCGTAAACTGGCAGTTTTCGCCGGACGCATCGCTCGCGGTCGGCGCGCGGCGCATCAACGGCGTGAGCCTGCCGTATGCGTTCGCACCGCCGGTCTTCACGCCGGTCTTCGCCGACAATCTCAGCGCCGCGTTCCACTACCTGCACGGACACAACGAGTTCTATCTCGTCTACGGCGATCCCAATGCCTTGCTTACCACGCCCGCGGTCTATTTCAAATGGATTTTCTACGCGGGTGCGGAGAAGGGCACCTAATCGAGTAGTTCGTCGATCGATGCGATTCGAAAGACGTCGTCGATCGCCGTTCCGTCGTAGGTATAGCCGAGGTATCCCGCCGTCTCGCAACCGGAGATCAGGCGCGGCCGAAAGGCCACGACACAGGTGCCGCCCCGCGCGCGGACGCTTGAGTACACGATCCCGTCGAGCGTATCGGCAGCATAGATCTCGAGCGCATACCGTTGTGCGCTCCCATAGCGAGCGGGATCGGGATCGTAGCGGGGATCGCTGCCGTCCACGCCGCGCAGGTCGTCGTAGCGGCCCTCGACGCGCGCGCGCAGGACGCGCTTATACACGTGCGTCGGCCGGCTATCCGTGTATGCGAGAAAGCGTGCGGTATGATACGTCGACTCCGCAATCGCGGTAGGCAATTCGAAC
>DAHUXY010000262.1 GCA_027315505.1 Vulcanimicrobiota bacterium
CGGCTTTCAACTCAACCGCCAGGGCAAGATTCCGTTCGCATCCGCGAGCGAGGGGCATGAGGCGGTGCAGGCCGGCGCCGCGCTGGCTTTCGCGCGAGGCAAGGACGTCTACGTTCCCTACTATCGCGATCTCGGCTTGAACCTGGGGATCGGCCTGACGCCGTACGAGGTGCTGCTCTCGCTCTTCGCGCGCAAGGACGACCACAGCGCGGGGCGGCAGTTCCCGCACCACTACGGGAGCAAACGCCTGGGGTTGTACACGATCAGCTCGATCATCGCCGCCCAGATTCCGCACGCCGTCGGCGCTGCGTACGCGATGAAGTATCGAAAGGAAGATCGCGCCGTGCTCGTCACCTTCGGCGACGGCTCGACCAGCGAAGGCGAATGGCACGAGTCGCTCAATTTTGCCGCGGTCCATCGCCTGCCGATCGTCTTTCTGTGCGAGAACAACCAATGGGCGATCTCGACCCCGCTCGCCAAGCAGATGGCCCAGCCCGACGTCGCGGCCCGCGCTGCCGGCTACGGGATGCCCGGGGTCGTCGTCGACGGGATGGACCCGGTCGCTTGCTATGCCGCCGTGAAGGAGGCCCTCGATCGGGCCCGCACCGGCGGCGGCCCGACCCTGGTCGAGGCCAAGTGCTATCGCTTCCTCTCCCACACCACCGACGACGACGACCGGACCTATCGCTCGCGCGAGGAGGTCGAGGAGCAGCGCAAACGCGACCCGGTGCCCGTCTTCGAGCGGGCCCTGATCGAGGCGGGCGTCCTCACCGTCGAAAGCGCCGAGGCCTTGAAGCGTTCCGTGCTAGCCGAGGCGAACGATGCTACGGACCGGGCGGAGGCGATGCCCTACCCGGCCACGGAAGATCTCTATACCAACGTGTACGCGGACGCGTGGCAGCCTTGGCGCTAGCCGCGCTATCCTAGCGCCCTCTTCATCTAATAACAGGACCGATTCATGGCGAAAACCGAGACCAAGGCGACGAGCCTCGAGCGTCACGGGCTGACCGACGAGCAGTTGCGGCAGATGTTCCGCAACATGCTCATGCAGCGGCAGCTCGATAACCGCGGCTTTCAACTCAACCGTCAGGGCAAAGTGCCGTTCGCGCTAGGGAGCGAAGGCCACGAGGCCTTACAGGCGGGCGCGGCGATGGCGTTCCATCGCGGCAAAGACATCCTCGCCCCCTATTACCGCGATCTTGGGCTGGCGCTCGGCATCGGGCTCACGCCGTACGAGATTCTGCTCTCGCTCTTCGCGCGCGCGGCCGATCACAACGGCGGACGTCAATTTCCGAATCACTACTCTTCCAAGGCTGCCGGGCTCATGTCGTTCTCGTCGATTCTGGCGGCGCACATCCCGCACGCGGTCGGCGCGGCATATGCGATCAAGTATCGCAAAGAGACCGAGCGCGCGGTGCTGGTGACGTGCGGCGACGGGACCACGAGCGAAGGCGAGTGGCATGAATCCATGAATTTCGCGGCGATTCACAAGTTGCCGCTCGTGATGCTGGTTGAAAACAACGAGTGGGCGATCTCGACGCCGCTCGACAAGCAGATGGCGCAGCCGGAGATTTGGAAGCGCGCCGCCGGCTACGGTATGCCGGGCAAGCGCTTCAACGGCTTCGACCCGATCGCCACGTACGGCGCGGTGAACGAAGCGCTCGAACGCGCGCGCTCCGGCGGCGGCCCAACCTTGCTCGAAGGTACCTGTTACCGGTATCTCGCGCACTCCACCGACGACAACGACATGACGTATCGCACCAAAGAAGAGGTCACCGAACATCGTAAGGACGATCCGGTGCCGCAATTCGAGCGATCGCTCCTGGACGCGCGCGTGATGTCGATTGCGGACGTCGACGCGATGAAGAAAGACGTCCTTCGCGAGACGAACGACGCAACCGATCGTGCGGAAGCCATGCCCTACCCGGCAGCCTCCGATCTCTATACGCACCTCTACGAAGGAGCCTGGCAGCCGTGGCAGTGACAACCTCATCGAAAGTCCTCAACAACGTCGAAGCGGTTCGCGAGACGCTCTACGAAGCGATGAAGGCCGACGACCGCACGATCATCTTGGGTGAAGATGTCGGCAACCGCGGCAACGTCTTCCTGATCACCAAGGACTTCATCAACGAATTCGGTCCGGAACGCGTCATCGATACGCCGATCGCGGAAGCTTCGATCGTCGGCATCGCGGTGGGCATGGCGATGGAGGGGCTACGACCGATCGCCGAGATTCAGTTCGCCGATTTCATCTATCCGGCGTTCAACCAAATCGTCGGCGAGGCGGCCAAAACGCGCTATCGCAGCAACGGCGAGTACACGTGCCCGCTGGTGATTCGCACGCCGTACGGCGGCGGCGTTCGCGGCGCGCTTTCGCACTCGGTCTCGATCGAGGCGTTGTTCTATCACGTTCCCGGCCTAAAAATCGTCGCGCCGGCGTTTCCCGCCGACGTCAAGGGCCTGCTGAACGCGGCAATCGACGATCCCGATCCGGTGCTGTTCCTGGAGCATAAGAAAACCTATCGCTTGATCAAGGGCGAAGTTCCGGAAGGCCACTATACGATTCCGCTCGGGAAAGCCAACGTCGTCAAAGAAGGCACGCAGCTCACCGTCGTTTCGTACGGCCTCTACGTGCATTGGGCGCTCGAAGCGGCGCAGCAGTTGCAGAGCGAAGGCCTCTCGGTTGAAGTGGTCGATCTGCGGTCGATTCGTCCGATGGACAAAGCCACGATCTTGAGCAGCGTGGAAAAAACCCGCAAGCTGCTCATCATTCACGAGGACAATAAATTCGGCGGCATCGGCGCGGAGATTTCCGCGATGGTTGCCGAGGAGGCCCTCTTCCATCTCGACGCGCCGATCCGTCGCCACTGCGCGCCCGACGTACCCGCGATGGGCTACGCGCTCCCGCTCGAAGAAGAGTACATGTCGTCGCCGGCCGAGATGGCGCAAGCGATGCGAGAAATGGTGAAGTTCTAATGGCCACAACGATTACGATGCCGCAACTCGGCGAGACGGTCACCGAGGGGACCGTCGCGCAGTGGCTCAAGAAAGTCGGCGACAGCGTCGAGAAATACGAAGCCTTCGTGGAAGTCTCCACCGATAAGGTGAATGCCGAAGTGCCCTCGCCGGTTACCGGCGTCATCACGCAGATGCTCGTCAAAGAAGGCGAAACGGTTCCCACCGGCGCGCCGATCGCGATCATCGACGAAGTTGGTGCCGCAAGCGGTACCAACGCCGCAGGAACCGAGCCGACGCAACAGGTCGCGAATGCGGCCGCCGCGCCGCCTGCGACGGCCGCGGCCGCGCCCGTCCACTCCGGGAACGGCTCGAGCAACGGGCAGCGCAATGCGACCGATGCCAACGCCGATGCGGCGTTGCGCTCGGCATCGCCCGCGGTACGCAAGCTCGCGCGCGAGCATCACATCGATATCCGCACCCTGAGCGGCTCCGGAGCGAACGGACGCGTCACCGCCGACGACGTGCTCACGGCCTCACGCATGGGGCCTGCAGCCGCGGTCGGCCAGGCGATCGGTGTCGGGACCAACTTCGGTGCGACCGGCGCTCCGGCCGCGATGCCCGGCACACCGTCGAAACCGCCTGCGACGCCTCCCGCCTCGGGAACGTCCACCTACGGCGAACCGATTCCGGGAACGCTAGTGCCACTCAATCAGGCGCGCCGCATCATTGCCGAGCGCATGGTCGAATCCAAACACACCGCCCCGCACGCGTGGTCGATGGTCGAGATCGACGTAACGAACGTCTGGAAGTGGCGCACGCGCGAGAAGGATCGCTTCGAACGCGAGACGGGCTACAAACTCACGCTGTTGCCCTTCTTCATGCGAGCGGTCGTCGAATCGCTGGCTGCATTCCCGCTGATGAATGCGAAGTTCACGCCCGAAGGGCTGTATGTAAACAAGGATGTCAACATCGGCATCGCGATCGGGCTCTCCACGAACTTGGTCGTACCCGTCATCAAAAACGCCGACAAGCTCTCGATCAAGGGTTTGGCGATTGCGGCGGGCGAGTTGATCGATAAAGCGCGGCGCAACAAACTCGGCGTCGACGATCTCTCGGGCGGCACGTTCACCGTCAACAACAACGGCGCGAACGGGAGCTGGGCTTCAGCACCGATCATCAATGCGGGCCAAGCCGGCATCGTGACCATGGAGACGGTGGTCAAGAAGCCGGTGGTGCGCGAAGACGACGCGATCGCGATCCGTCAGATGATGAATTCTTGTCTCTCGCTCGACCATCGCGTCGTGGACGGCTACGTGGCAAGCGGATTCCTCGCCGATCTCAAAAAACGCCTCGAACGCATGGGTCCCGACGGCGCATTATAGCGCCACCGCCCCATCTGCTATCGAAGAGCGGCCGGTGCATCGGCCGCTCTTCGATTATCAAGGAGGTCGGCAACACCGACCGCGAAAAGGGCCGCCATGGACGAACGATCCTACACGCACGTCGCCCGTATCTTAAATGCCTACGGGGTATGGACGAGCTGGTGTAGCGTCTTCCTCACGGAAGCGGGATTTAAATTAATCGGCATGCCGCATTTGGAGCGCTCGCTGCGCAGTTGCGGCTGGACCGGACAGAGTCTCACCTTGCATACCGATATCGATATCGGCGCCGGCTTTGGCTACGGCAACATTTTAATCGACGAATCGACGCTCGGCGGCCACGCCGACCGGTGGCTCAAAGCCGCGCAGAACCACGTGACCGAGCACCACATGAGCTACGTCAACGAAGGCAAGCGCACGCTCTGCACGCCCACGCCAAAAACCCCGCGGATCACGCTGTAAATGCGCCCGGAGCGCGAACTTGCAATCGAAACGCGGCTCTTGCACGCCGATCGCTCGCCGTCAGACGGCGCGAGCGTTGCGCCGCCGATCTACCAAACCTCCACCTTTACCTTCGAGAGCCCGCAAGCGATGGCGCTCGGCGCGCAGACGCCCCAGCATGCCGGCTTCTACACGCGGCACGGCAACCCGAACCACGCGCAGGTCGCCGCGGTTCTGGCCGCCGTCGAAGGGGGCGAAGCCGCCCTGGTGGCGAGCTCCGGGATGGGAGCGATCTCGGCTACGGCCGTCGCGCTCCTGCAATCCGGCGACCACGTCGTCGCGCAGCGCATGCTCTATGCGGGAACGCGCACGCTGATGACCGAGTTGCTGCCTCGCTACGGGGTCGAGGTGACGTTCGTCGATCAGCACGACGTTGCGGCGTTCGCGGCGGCGATGCAAGCGAATACGCGGCTCGTCTGGATGGAGAGCCCGAGCAATCCGCTCTTGGGCATTACCGACATCGCGCGCGTCGTCGAAATCGCGCGCGCGGCGGGCGCCCTGACCGCCGTCGACAACACCATCGCGAGCCCGATCAACCAGCGGCCGCTGGAACTCGGCGTCGATCTCGTCCTCCATAGCGCCACAAAGTATTTGGGCGGACACTCCGATTTGATCGCGGGCGCGGCGATCGGGTCCAAAACGCTGATCGATCGCATTTGGAAGACGCATATCGTCTTAGGAGCGACCCTCGCGCCCTTCGACGCCTGGCTGCTGTTACGCGGATTGCGCACGCTCGACTTGCGGATGGCGCGACATAACGAGAACGGTCTCGCCGTTGCGGCATTTCTCGCAGGCCACGCGCGCGTGCGGCGCGTCTATTACCCCGGCCTCGCCACCCACCCGAATCACGATGTCGCCACCCGGCAGATGCGGGGCTTCGGCGGCCTGCTCAGCTTCGAGGTCGACGGCGATTTCGACGACGCCCGGCGCGTCGTCGAGCGGCTTGCCCTCATACGCAATGCCGTGAGTCTGGGCGGGGTCGAATCGCTGATCGCGCAACCGGCGGCGATGTGGCCGAACATCGGTGCCGCCGAAACCGCAGCGGCGGCCGCGATGGGCGTCATGCCCTCGCTCTTGCGCCTCTCCGTAGGGATCGAAAACGCGGGCGACCTGATCGCCGATCTCGATTCAGCGCTCTCCACGCTCTAGCCGGGCCTAGCGAACCCGAACCTCTGCGGGAATGTCCCAGGGGCCGGCCCCGTGACCGGCCGTGATAGGATAAAAGCATGAGCGCGCAGCCCTTGGAGATCCGTATGGCGCACCTCGAAGGGGCCTACGAACAAATCGCCGAGCGCCTGACCGGGATCGATCGGCGTCTGGATTCGTTCGAAAGCAAAATGGAGGCCCGCTTCACCCAGATTGACGGGCGATTCGGTCAGATCGAAACCCGCTTCATTCAAATCGACGGGCGGTTCGCTCAAATCGACGGACGGTTCGCTCAAATCGACGGCCGGTTCGCTCAAATGGACCGGAAGTTCATGTGGCTCATCGGACTGGGCGCGACCGCGTGGGTATCCACCATGCTCGCGATTCTGCTGCACCGATAGGGCCCCGCGCGCTAGCGAAGGCCTAAGATCGTTGCGAGGTTGGCGGCCGCGTCGATCTCGACATCGATCGCGCCGATCGCTGAGGTCAGCAACGTCGTAACGCCCGGCCCGTGGCCGGCAACGTACGAGCCGCCATGCACGACGACGCCTACCGAGATCGCTCCGGTGCGGTAGATGCGCCCGAACGAGTTATCGGCGTCGATAATCGCAACGCAGTCGCCGAGCCGCAATTCGCGCAAGCCGTACCGTTCGGCCATCGTGTCGTCGAAGGTTTGGATGTCGTAGTCACCCCGCACCACCGTTGCGCGGCCGAGCCCCGACCCCATGACCGCAGCCGGAACCGTCCTCGCCACACGCGCGCGGATACGCCCATCGCGCGCGACCAGGCCCCAGGCCTCGAGCAAGTCCGGGTCCGCATTGAACGCTTTGACCTCCGGGGCGTCGAGCAGCTCCAACCCGACCCCGCATCCCCACACTTGAATGCGGTCTCCGATCGCCATCGCGCGCATGATTTCCGGCGTAAAATCGATGATAACGTGCTCGACCCCCCCGTGTTTGCCCGTAACGCGCCCGGTCGCGCCTTTGGCGTCGCCCGAGATAACGCGCGCCTCGTTGCCGACGCACGAGAGCACGTTAAACGACGTGTTGGCGCGGTCGTCCGGGTTGCGGGCGCTGACACCCGGCTCGATGTGGTCGGCGCGAAATGCGAAGGCCCCGTCGCCCACACGGATATTGGGATTGATCCCGCCGACGCTGGCGACGATCAGCGGCTCGCCCTCGAAGCTGACGTCGTAGAGCCCGCTATTGATCAGGGCGGGGGCTACCTCCCCAACCACAGCGGAGATGGGCAATCGGTCGCGATTGGTTCGTATGGGCACGATGGCTCTTTTCCGACTGATGTCGCAGTGACGCATGGGTGGCCGGACTCTGCCCTCCCGGGCGCGAATCCGCTTCGGCGTCTTCCCCATGCAGATTCGCAAGCACTTCCGCTTTGAGGCGGCTCACGTACTTCCGTACCATTCCGGCAAATGCGCCCGAATGCACGGGCACTCATACCGTCTGGAGGTCGCCGTGCGCGGCCCGCTCCAGAGCCACGGGCCTGCCCGGGGCATGATCGAGGATTTCGATACCATCAAGCGGCTCGTCCACGAACACGTGGTCGACGCTCTCGATCACCAGACGCTCAACGATCTCATCGAAAACCCGACCGCCGAGCACATCGCGATGTGGATATGGAAGCGGCTCGACCCATCGCTGCCCGGACTGGACGAGTTGGTGTTGTGGGAGACGGCCAATAGTTGCGCGGTGCTGCGCCGCAGCGATTTCGTCGCGCCGTAGCCATGCTGCAACTCGCGGAAATCTTTTACAGCATCCAAGGCGAAGGCACGTGGGCCGGAACGCCGGCCGTCTTCGTGCGCATTGCGGGATGCAATCTGGCGTGCTCGTTCTGCGACACCGATTATGCGCTCAAGTTCTTCGCAAGCGTGGAGGACGTGGTTCGCATGGTCGGCGAGGCCGGCGGCGCCTGCCCGATGGTCATTCTCACCGGCGGCGAGCCCCTCGCTCAAGCGCAGACCGGAGCATTGATCGACGCGCTACGCGGTGACGGGCGGCGCGTTCACATCGAATCGAACGGCACGCTGTATGCGGAATTGCCGAGCGACGTCTGGTTATGCGTCTCACCCAAGGAACGCGTCGACCCGCGCATGGCCGCGCGCTCGAATGAAGCGAAGCTGATCGTTGACGGGCGCGTACCCGAAGAGCATCTTCCGCTCTTCGCCGGCAAAGCGACGATTCTACTCCAGCCGGAGGGCAATAAGCCGGCCAACATCGAGTTGGCGCTGGCTTACGCCAAAGCCCATCCGCAACGCTTCCGGCTCTCCTTGCAAACCCACAAATTCATCGGCGTTCGCTAACGTGCTGTTAATCGTGTGCGCGGTCGCCAAAGAGCTGGCATGGTTTGCGCCCCCAAGCGACGCCGAAGTGCTCGTCTGCGGCGTCGGCCCGGTTGAAGCGGCAGCCCGGGTCGCGCGAGCCCTCGCAATCGGACGCTACACGACGGTCGTCAACGCAGGGATCGCCGGCTCGTTTCCCGGCGTCGCTCCCGTCGGGCAGGGCGTCGTCGTCGCCCACGAATCGTTCGAACTCGATATCGAAACCGGCGAGCCGCTCGCCTTGCCGCACGGCGAGCGTACCGTCCAACGAGCCGATTCCGACCCCTCGCTGGTAGCGATGCTGGTCGAGCGCGGCCTACCGGCAGTGCGCGGAATCACCGTCGCGCGCGTAACGGCCACCGACGCGACCGCGGCGCGCCTGGCGGCCCTGGGGGCGCAGATCGAGAGCATGGAGGGGTTTGCCGTGCTGCGGGCGGCCGAACTCGCGGGGGTGCCGGCCGTCGAAATCCGCGGCATCTCGAATATTGCCGGAGATCGCGCGCGCGGCGAGTGGAACTTCGATGCGGGCATCGCGGGTTTACGCACGGCGATGCATCTGTTTCTCGCAGCGCCGGAAGCGTCGCGATGACCGCCGTGGCCCCGCTCACGCTCGCGTATTCGCCCTGTCCGAACGATACGTACATCTTCGCCGCACTCACCAACGGGCTGCTGGACGGCGCTCCCGCCGTTCGCGTCCATTTTGCGGATATCGAAGAACTCAATAACGACGCGTTGCGCGGAGCGTTCGAATTGACGAAAGTGAGTTACGGCGCAATTCCGTGGCTCATGGATCGCTACCGCATCCTGCGTGCCGGAGGCGCACTCGGGCGCGGCTGCGGGCCGCTCGTGGTAACGCGCCCCGGCTTCGCACCCGATCTCGCGTCGCTCCGCGGCGCCCACTTCGCGATTCCCGGCGAACGAACGACCGCATTCATGCTGCTCCAGCTCGCGCTCGGCACGCGTCCGCGCGCGACGCAGATGCGATTCGATCGGATCATCCCGGCGATCGCCGCCGGAGCAATCGACGCAGGGCTGATCATTCACGAGTCGCGGTTCACCTACGCGAACGCGGGGCTGGTCGCCGTCGCGGACCTCGGCGAATGGTGGGAGCGCGCCACGGGCCATCCGATACCGCTCGGCGCAATCCTCGCGCGCAACGATCTCCCGCGCGATCGAGCGGCCGAGTTGCGTCGCGCGATCGAACGGAGCCTCGCATTCGCGCGAGAGAACGAAGCGCAGATCATGCCGTTCGTTCGCGAGCACGCATTCGAGATGAGCGATGCGGTTATGCGCGCTCACATCGACCTGTACGTCAACGCCTATAGCACCGATATCGGAGACGACGGCATCGCGGCCGTGCACGAACTCTTCGGGCGCGCGCGCGAGGCGGGTATTCTCCCCGAGGCGACGGAACCGGCCTTCGTCTAGGCGAAGCCCGGTTCCATGCAGAGAGGACGCTTTCTTCGCGGGGTAGGCTCGTTCGGCGCAGCGGTCGGGGCATCGGCCGCCGGGCTGCGGGCAGAGGCGCTCCCCCCGGCCACCATCACGCTGGGCGACGAGGTTTTTCTGCAGACGGCGTGGCGCGAACTCGCCGGGGCGCGAATCGGCGTCATCACCAATCAGAGCGGCGTCACCTCGCGGCTCGAATCCATCGTCGATGCGATTCGCGCGAACCCGCACATCCATCTTCGGGCGATTTACGCACCGGAGCACGGATTTCGCGGTGACCGCACGGCAGGAGCGTATG
>DAHUXY010000274.1 GCA_027315505.1 Vulcanimicrobiota bacterium
GAATTAGCCGAGATCTATGTGAAGCGGGGTCTCGAGCCGGGCCTGGCCAGTCAAGTCGCCGATCAGTTGATGGCCAAAGATGCGCTCGGAACGCACGCGCGAGACGAGCTTGGCATCTCGGAGATCACCACGGCGCGTCCGATTCAGGCGGCGCTCACGTCCGCTGCGACCTTTTCCACCGGCGCGGCCCTGCCGCTCATCGCCGCCGCGATCGTTCCATCCGCTTGGCTCGCGCCGGCGGTTACCATCGCATCCTTAGGTTTCTTGGCGCTGCTCGGTGCCGTCGGCGCGAAGGCCGGAGGCGCGAATATCTGGAGAGCTACGGCTCGGGTGACGTTTTGGGGCGCGTTTGCGATGGGCGTCACCGCGGCAATCGGCGCGCTTATCGGAAGAGCGGTATAGCGCTGGTCGCGGCAACCGATGATGGCAGCCGGTTGCTTGTGTCGCCGGCCCTTCGGTTTTGCCTACAGCGGGCGCCCACTTGGGCGTTTGACAGGGGGAAGCCGAGCGTGGTACTCTTCGCAGGCCGAAGTAGCGCCTCGAAAGGGTGCTCACCGGATGCCTTCGGGCGATCCGGTCGTCACTCTGGGAACCACCGGCCGGTCCCCCGTAGTGGTGTCGCTTCGGCGATGCCATTTTTATTTTTTTGGGGGGTAACGCCATAGCTCGACCACTTCGGGTAAACGATCAAATCCGCATTCGCACGATCCGCGTGATCGACGAAAATGGAGAGCAGCTGGGCATCTTGCCCACCGATGAGGCGCTCGCGCGCGCTCGGGCTGCGGGCCTGGATTTGATCGAAATCTCGCCTACCGCACAACCGCCCGTATGCAAGATCGGCGATTTCGGCCGCTTGAAATACGAGCAATCGAAGAAAGACAAAGACACTCGCAAAAAGCAGCGTCACTTCGAGTTAAAGGAAGTCAAGCTTCGTCCCAAGATCGAGACGCACGACTACGAGACCAAAGCTCGTATGGCCGAGCGACTGCTGCTGGACGGCAGCAAGGTCAAGGTGACGATCATGTTCCGCGGGCGCGAGATCACCTACACGTCGTTCGGGCGACGCCTCCTCGATCGCATGGCCGAGGATATGAATCCCCTGGCGATCGTCGAGCGCGAACCGCGGCTCGAAGGCCGCAACATGTTCATGATCTTGGCGCCGCGTGCGACGCCGACCGGTCCGCCGAAGTTCTCGTCGATGCGAGACCATAAGGACCACGACGACCACGAGGTTCACGACGACCTCGAGGACGACCACGACGAAGATGTCGACGACGTTGACGATATAGACCAAGACGACCACGCAGATCACGAGAAAATCGAGGAGCAAACCAGTGCCTAAAATTCGTACTCATCGCGGAACCGCGAAACGCGTCAAGATTACCGGAACCGGCAAAGTGATGCATCGCCATCAATTCAGCGGTTGCGGCCACATCCTGAGCAAGAAATCGCGCAAGCGCAAGCGGAACTTCCGCAAGGACCAACCGACCTTCAAGGGCGATCTGAAGCGTTTAGCGCCGACGATCCCGTACTTGGTATAAGGGGAGCACGCAGATATGGCACGCATCAAACGTGGCGTACACGGTCTAAAGCATCGTCGCAAGGTGATGAAGCTCGTCAAGGGCTTCCGCGCCGCGCGCCGCCGCAACTACCGCGTCGCAAACGAAGCGCTCCTGAAGTCGCTGGCGTACGCATTCCGCGATCGCCGCGTCCGCAAGCGCGATTTCCGCTCGCTCTGGATCAGTCGCATCAACGCGGCCGTCCGTCGCGAAGGCATCACGTACTCGGTGTTCATGAACGGCCTTAAAAAGTCGGGCGTCACCCTGAACCGCAAGGCCCTTGCCGAGCTCGCGATCTCCGATTCCAAGGCGTTCGGCTCGCTCCTCAATATGGCAAAGCAGGCCGTCGGGAAATAACCGGCGTCATCGCTCGATAAAAACGGCGCGTTCGTCACGAGCGCGCCGTTTTTATGCGCGGAATTCCTTCGTGTGCGGCACGCGGCGGGCATTCGAAGCCCCCGACTCATCCGAGGGGATGCCGACGAGCGTTCCAGGGACGTGTTCGCTGCCGGCCTTCTCCCGCGGTTCCCAGGCGCGTTTGGGTTGCACCGTCGAAGCCTTCCGGCGATGCAGGCCCATGCCGAAGATTCGGCGCTCGCGGACGCCTTTGC
>DAHUXY010000288.1 GCA_027315505.1 Vulcanimicrobiota bacterium
TTACGACGGCTATCAGCTGCTCAAACCGGCGACGATCCAGGAAATGTGGACGCAGCAGGTCGTGCCGGAGAAGGGGCTGCCCGGTTTCGACCTCGGCTTCTATCAAGACGATTTCAACGGTCTGCCGATTATCGGGCACGGCGGCGACACCGTCGTATTCCACAGCGATCTGCACCTGATTCCATCCAAAAGCATCGGCTGGTTCGTCGCGTTCAATTCGGCCGGTAAGGCCGGAGCGGTCGAAGACGTGCGCAACAATCTCTTCAAACGCTTTCTCGATCGTTACTACCCGTACACGCCGCCGGTCGAGCCGACGCTCGCCGACCCGCAGGACGCGGCACGCGTTGCGGGCTGGTACGTGAGCAGCCGGCGCGTGGAGCGCGCCCTCGCCTTCGTCTACACCCTCGGGCAGAGCCAAGTCACGGCGAATCCCGATGGCACGATCGAGGCGAGCGCGATGAAGAACGCCGCCGGCTACCCGATCGTATGGCGTGAGGTTGCGCCGCTGCGTTACCGCCAGGTCGGCGGCGATGCGTATCTCGTGTTCGGCACCGATGCGAACGGCAACGTGGTTTCGTGGGCTTCGGATGCCTCCAATATGGTCTCGGTCCAGCAGCGCGTCACCGGGCTGCGCACGCTCGGATCGATCAAGTCGCTGCTCACGATCTTCGCAGGCATCATCGTGCTCTCGCTCCTCATCCGGCTCGGCGCGTGGATCGCGCGGCGTAAGCTCAAGCTCTCGCTCCACCTCTCCCGCGGCGAGCACACGCTCCATGCCGCCGCGCGCATCGGCGCGATCGCGTTTTTGGTCGCGCTCGTCGGATGGCCCATGCTCCTCTCGTCGGAAGCGGCGATTCTAGCACCGTCGTTACCGGGCAAGATGATGGTGCTCTACGTCATTGGTGTGATCGCCATTATCGGCGCGCTCGCGATGATCGTGGAGGCAGTGGTTCGCGTGCTGCGCGGGCCGGGAGGCTGGCTGGTGCGAAGCGGCGAGATCCTGGTCGCACTCGCAGCCGTGTACGCGATTTGGTTCCTCGTCGCGATGCAGTTCGTCAACTTCGTCACGAACTTCTAGCGTAGGTTCAATTGCGTAGCTTGTTGCGCCGCGCGATCCTGTTCTCGCTCTGTTTGGCGGTGTTGGCGTTTCCGGCGTGCGCGCGCCAGGGGCGCCGGCCGTCGCGCGAGCCCGGGACGCTCGTCGTGGCGCTGCGCCAGGAGCCCAACTCGCTCGATCCTCTGCTGCTCGAAGGCACGGGCGCATACACCTTCGGCGAGCTGCTCTACTCGTATTTGACGAATTACGATGCGCACGGCCGCATCGTGGGCGACGTGGCGCTCGAGGCGCCGACGCCGGCGAACGGCGGCGTATCGCGCGACGGCAAACGCATCACGTTTCACCTGCGCCACGGTGTGCGCTGGCAAGACGGCACTCCGGTTACGTCGCGTGACGTGGTCTTCACCTATCACGCGATTATGAGCCCCGCGAACAACGTCTCCACCCGCTTCGGGTACGATGAGATCGCCGCGATCGCCGCTCCGGATCCGTACACCGTCGTCATCACCCTGCGCGAGCCGTACGCGCCGATCATCAGCGATTTCTTCGGCGGGGATTCGAATTATCCGATTCTCCCCGCGCATCTGCTCGCGAGCGCGCCGAGCCTCAATCACGTGCCGTTCAACGAGAGGCCCGTCGGGTCGGGGCCTTACCGGCTCGAACGCTGGGCCCGCGGCGATCGCATCACGCTGGCGGCGAATGCCGGGTACTACGCGGGAGCCCCGCGTATCCGGCGCCTCGTGCTACCCTTCGAGCCGGACGATTCCACGACGATCGAGCGCCTGCAAACGGGCGAAATCGATGCCGCGTTTAATCAGGACGCTTCGCGCATCGCCGAATTGCGCGCCATTCCGCATCATCGCGTCGTCGTCACGCCCGTCCCGTACTTCTACGCGCTTGCGTTCAATCTGAAGGACCCGATACTCGCCGATGGCGCAGTGCGTAAGGCGCTCGCGATGGCGATCGACCGCCGCACGCTCACGCAGAAGATTTCGGGCGGCCTCTACCACGCCGGAACCGCGATGCGCGGGCTCTTTACCTGGGCGTACGATTCGCACGTCGCGCAGGCGCCGTACGACCCGGCGCAGGCCGCCGCGCTGCTGGCACGCGACGGATGGATCCCCGGTGCCGGCGGCATCCGGGTGAAGAACGGCCGGCGCCTGAGCCTGCAGCTCTCGTTTCCAAACGGTGAGGATATTACGACACGCTTCGCGGTGGCGATCGCCGCCGAAGCCCGCGCGGCGGGTATCGAATTGACGCTCCGTGGCTACGACCGAAGCCAATACGTCGCGCACGACGGGCCGATCCTTACCGGCCACTATCAAATTTCGCTCTACGATTATCAAGGCGCCTACGATCCCGATCCCACCTGGCTCCTGGGCTGCGCCGAGCGTTCGCCGAACGGTTTCGACTTCGCGCAGTACTGCAACCCCGCGGTGGACGCGTTACTGCGGCGCGCGGCCGCGTCGTACGACCGGGCGCAGCGCATCGCGCTCTACGCGCAAGTGCAGCAGCAGATTGCGGCGGATCTGCCGTATGACTTTCTCTGCCAAATCAGCGAAGTGGATGTGGTCCCGAGCGACCTCGGCGGCTTCGCGCGCCCGATACTCTCGCCGTTTAACTCGGCGTCAGCGTGGTATTGGGAAACCCCCAAACATTCTGGGGGCTGAAGACGCATCCGGTTGCGTCGTAGACGACGCTGGGGGGACGATCGTGCGCTAGATGAATCGGCGCGTCGAGATCGACCACCTTGCAGACTTGCCCGAGCAGCAGGCCCGGCGCAACCGAAAGCGAGGTGCCGATCATGCAGCCGACCATCGTCTCCAAGCCGAGTTCGCGCGCGCGCGCGGCAATGGCAAGCCCGCGGGTGAGACCGCCGCATTTGTCGAGTTTGATGTTGACGATGTCGACGCGGCCCACGAGCTGTTCGAGATCGTCCAGATCCTGCATACTTTCGTCCGCCGCGAGCGGAATCGGCGAATCCAGGCCGTCCATATCGGCGTCGCGGTCGCGCGGAAACGGCTGCTCGAGCAGTTCCACGCGCGCATCAACGAGCACGGGCATCAACGCAGCCAGCGAGGCGCGGCTGAACCCTTGGTTGCCGTCCACGGCGATCCAGGCATCGGGGCGGGCGGCACGCACCGCGCGAACGCGTTCCGCGTCATCTTCGGTGCCGGTTAATTTGAGTTTGAGCGCGCGGGCGTTGGTGAAGCCGCGCGCGCGGGCAGCCATCACGTTCGGGTCCTCGGCGCTTAGCGTATAGGTGGTGAGCACCGGTCGCGGCTCGGGCAACCCCGCGATCTGCCAAGCCGGCCGCCCTTGCGTTTTCGATTCGAGATCCCAGAGCGCGCAATCCACGGCGTTGCGCGCACCGCCTGCCGGCAGTAGATCGATCAATTCCTCGCGCGACGGCGGCTCTGCAAAGCGGCCTGAGATCGCGTCGATTTGCGCCTTGGCGTGCTCGACCGTATCGTTCAAATAATAGACGCCCGCGGCTTCGCCGAAACCGGTGAGCCCCGCGGCTTCCACGATCGCGACGAGCACGTCGCTGTGGTGAAAGGTGTAGCCGGTAATGGCGAACGGACGGGCCAGCTCCCAGGATTCGATGCGCGTGCCGATCGACATTCGTTACATTCTCCCCGTGGTGACGGAAATGGCCGAGGCCGGAGCTTTGGAACCGTTGCGCAGCCTGTGCGGAAAGCCCGCGGAGAAGACGCAGCACTCGCCGGCGTTCATCGGGTAATCGACGCCGTTGACCATGAGCACGACCTCGCCCTTCGTGATGTAAACGACGTCGATGCCTTCATGGGTGAGATCGCTCCTGAACGATGCGCCTGCGGCCAGTTCGACAATGACCAGATCGAGATCGAGCGCGGGCAGATGGAGCGCTTCGTACGTTACGCCTTTGCCGCGATTGACGCGCTTGCGATCGGTGCCGGTGACGAACGCCGGCCGCGAGAGTTTCGACGTGAAGCCCAGAAACGAGCCGAGATCGTAGTGGAAGACGTTCGCGAGCCGCGCCAGGCGGCCGAGCGAAATATCGGAGTCGCCGCGTTCGACGGCGCGGATGAACGACGCGGAGAGTCCGCTCTGCTCGGCGAGATCGCGAACGGCCATCCCGCGCTGCGCGCGAAGGCGTTCGATGATCTTGCCGACGTCGGGAATCGCGACCGCGCCGTCGTCGCCGGAGGGGGCGGGCGGGCGGTTTTTTTTGCTAGGAAGCGAGCTCATGTATGGGATGGTTTTACCGCCCGGCTGCGGCCGTTCCTCTCTAATTCTGGCGGAGACGACGAAATATTGTGCGTCCCTCGGCCCGGGTCGCCCGCCCTTCCGTGGCGCCGAAATATAGCCCGGCACCATAAAATTTTGCCGTCCGGTCCAGGAGGGCTCTTGGCGGCCTTTGAAAAGGGAGTCCATGCAAGTGCGCTTCAAGGCCTCGAATAACGTTGTCATAGTCGCGATTGCAGCGATGCTGTTCTCGGGTGCTGCCGCGGCTTGCCAGGCGCAGCCGTCGCCGAAATTCAGCCTCGAGAGCGTGCTGGGCTACCCGTTCCCGCTCCATCTCGTTGCGGGTGCGGAAGGCCGGATGGTGGCGTGGGTGATCGACCAGCGCGGCGTGCGCAACGTCTACGTGGCGTCCGCGCCCGGTTACGCCCCACGCGCGATCACGCACTACACGGCCGACGACGGACAAGAGATCACCAACCTGTCGATCTCGCGCGATGGCGCCTACGTCGTCTACGTTCGCGGCGGCGACCACGACTCCAACTGGCCTGTAGCATTTCCGCCCGATCCGGCACGCAGCCCGGTGGCGCCGCGCATGCAAGTATGGGCGGTTCCGGTGCAAGACCCCGCCAAGGCCGTCGCGCTCGGCGACGGCGATACTCCGGCGATTTCGCCCGACAGCAAGCGCGTCGCATTCGTCGCGCAGAATCAATCCGGGTGGTCGGCGCCGATCGACGAGCCTGGCAAGGCCGCGCGTCTGTTCTTCGACGAAGGACAGGATTCGGATCTGCGATGGTCGCCGGACGGCAGCGCACTGGCGTTCGTCTCCTCGCGCACCGACCACAGCTTCATCGGCGTGTATCGTAACCAAACCACGCCGCTGCGTTTCCTCTCGCCGTCCACGTCGCAAGACCTCGAGCCGCGTTGGTCGCCGGACGGTGCGAAGATCGCGTACATCCGCACGCCGGGAATCGGCGGCCCGCCGGTATCGGATTTCGCGTTTACCAAGACGCCGTGGGCGATTTGGGTGGCCGATGCGGCGACCGGCACGGCGCACCAGATTTGGGCGAGCGCGAACACGCTGCGCGCCTCGTTTCCCGACGATTTCGACCCGTCGCTGCGATGGACGGCCGGCAATGCTCTGACGTTCTTATCGTCGGCCGACAACTGGCCGCATCTCTACGCCCTATCGCCGGGCGGCGGGCCGGCGCGGCTGCTGACACCCGGAGCGTTCATGGTAGAAGACACGGCGCTCTCCGGCGACGGACGGACGATCTTCTACACCGCGAATCATGGCCGCACGACGGGGGATTTCGATCGCCGGCACATCTTTAGCGTCGATATCGCCACGGGCCGCACGCGCGAGATCACCGCAGGAACGCGCAGCGAGTGGAGCCCGGCGGCAAACGGCGATGCGCTCGCGTTCGTGCAAGCCGGCTCCAAACAGCCTCCCCTCGTATCGCTGCTGCCGCTCTCCGGCGGAGCGATCCGTCCGCTCGACCGCAATCTTTTGCCCGCTGATTTTCCGCAGTCACGGCTCATCGTGCCCAAGAGCGTGACGTTCCGCGCCGCGGACGGAAAGATGACGCACGGCCAGCTCTTCGAGAGCGCGGGCGGCCCCGCAAGGAAACCCGCCCTCGTCTACGTCCACGGCGGCCCACCGCGTCAAATGCTCACGACGTGGCACTACATCGATTATTACTCGAACGGCTATGCCGTAAACCAGTATCTCGCAAATCACGGATTCATCGTGCTCTCCGTAAATTATCGTCTCGGGGTCGGCTTCGGATACGATTACGCGCATCCGGCGCACTGGGGGCCCACGGGAGCGTCGGAGTACAACGACGTGCTCGGCGGGAATGCGTTCTTGCGGCG